>JANOKY010000218.1:0-2492 GCA_031419635.1 Burkholderiales bacterium
TCTGCACGCCGGCTACGGCAAGGTCGAAGTCCTGCACGGCATTTCGATCGAGGTGGCCAGGGGCCAGGTCGTGACCCTGATCGGCTCCAACGGCGCGGGCAAGACGACCACCATGCGCGCGGTGTCGGGAATGATCGCGCCGAGTGGCGGCGAAATCGTGCTCAACGGCCAGGCCATCGCTGGCCTGGAGCCCTACCACATCGCCAAGCGCGGCCTGGCGCATTCGCCCGAGGGCCGGCGCGTGTTCGCGACCATGAGCGTCAACGACAACCTGCTGCTCGGCGCCTTCCCGCGCCTCACCGGCAGCCGGCCGCGCGGCGACGTCAAGGGCGACCTCGAACGCGCGCTCGAGCTATTCCCGCGCCTGAAGGAGCGCCGCACGCAACTCGCCGGCACGCTGTCAGGCGGCGAGCAGCAGATGCTGGCGATGGCCAGAGCCGTGATGTTGAACCCCGACGTGGTGCTGCTCGACGAGCCGTCGATGGGCCTGGCGCCGATCCTGGTCGAAGAAGTGTTTCGCATCATCGGCCGCTTGAAGGAACAGGGCGTGACGATGCTGCTGGTCGAACAGTTCGCCGCCGCCGCGCTGGCCGTGGCTGACTACGGCTATGTGCTGGAGAACGGCCGCATCTCGGTGCATGGGCCGGCGGCGCAACTGCGCGACGACCCGGCTGTGAAGGCGGCGTACCTCGGCGGCTCGCATTGATGCAACTCATGTGCTGCGTCTGAACCGTTCGGGCTGAGCCTGTCGAAGCCCCATGAAGGTCTTGATCGCGCCTGAGCGGCGCCTGTTCGTGGACATCGAAGGCGCCGCCCTGGTGCCCGACGGCGCAGCACTGCGCGCCAATCCCACCCTGATCCTGCTGCACGGCGGCCCGGGCTATGACCACAGCAGCTTCAAGCCGCTGTTCGCGCAGCTCGCCGACATCGCCCAGGTGGTCTATGTCGATCACCGCGGCCACGGCCGCAGCGACCCGTGTCCAGCGCACGAGTGCACGCTCGACACCTTCGCCGACGACGTGGTGCGGCTGTGCGACGCGCTGGGCATTGTCAAACCGATCGTGCTCGGCCAATCCTTCGGCGGCTTCGTCGCCCAGCGCTACATCGCGCGGCACCCGGCGCACCCGGCCAAGGTGATCCTGTCGAGCACCTCGGCCACGCTGTCGCTGCCACGCAAACTGGCGATGTTCGAGCGCCTGGGCGGCGCCGCGGCTCGCGAGGCCGCCGAACAATTCTGGACCACGCCCGACGCCGCCTCATGGGCCGCGTACAGCCGCGTCTGCCGCCCTCTGTACAACCCCAGCGCGGCCGACGCCGAAGCAGCGCAACGCACGGTCTTCAAGCCCGACATCCTGTTCCACTGGGCCGCGACCGAGCAGCAGACGATGAACCTGCTGCCCGGCCTGGCCGGCGCGCAATGCCCCGTGCTGGTGATGGCCGGCGAACTCGACCCGGTGTGCCCGCTGGCCGATGCGCAAGACATCGCCGAAGCGCTGCCGGCGCAATGGCTACAGTTCGAGCGTTTCGACGATTGCGGCCACGGCGTGTGGCGCGACGAGCCGGCTGCGGCGATCGCCTTGCTGCGCCGGTTCATCGCGGGCCATGGCCCGCGCCAACCCGACGCGCCACTATGAGAATGACGCGCGAAACGTGATCGGGTCCAACCGGCATTGGCCGTCAGGCCGGCCGCGCAGTTCAAACAGGCGAGGCAGACGACGGAACCCGAAAACGCGATAGAGGCGGAACTCCAGCTCGTGCGAGTTCGCGAACGAGAGTTCGCCATCGCTGATGAAGAACGGCGTGTTCTTGGCGTACGCGGTGGTCTTGACTTCGATGAAGCGTTCGCGGCCGTCCTCTTCGAACGACAGCACGTCGTATCCCGCGCCATCGCCACGCTCGTTTGCCGTGTGCTCGATCCGGTCCGCGAGCCGCTCGTGGCCTGACTGAATCAGCCGCCAGCGCTCGTAGAGAACGACAAACTCTTCACCGGCTCGGCCAAGGCTTTGGTTGCGCGCTTCGCGCGCAAGGTAGTCGCGTTGCGACAAGGCGGACGGTCGATACTCGTCTTGTTCTCGTGCCCTCAACTCCAGGCGCGGCGGCTCCACTCGAACGCCATCGAATCGCTCCATCAGCGGCAACTCCGCGGGCAGTTCGACAGCTTTCGAAGCCGCATCCTCCAACTGCGGCCGGGCGGCAATCTGCCGCGTCACTTCGGCGAAGAGCGCTTGGCGCTGGAAGTGCTTTCGCGGTTGGTAGCCACGGACATACGGATATCCGAGCTCGATCATCACGGCGGTGATGTTGCCGTGCTTGAATTCGATCGCGCCCTCGGAGCGGCCTGGCAGCAGCAGATGCAGCGCACGCCTGTGCTCGGACTTGTTGTACGCCTGCCCGGTCAATTCCATCGTCAGCATACGAAGGTAGGCGGCGACCGTGGCTGCAAGCTCTTGAGGTGTCCAGTCCAAGGCCAGGCGCACGAGCTGCTCGTCGTG
>JANOKY010000219.1:0-6878 GCA_031419635.1 Burkholderiales bacterium
CGGCCCTGACCCATCTGATTCTGCCCACGATCGTGCTGGGCACCAATCCACTGGCGGTGATCGCCCGCATGACCCGCTCGGCCATGCTCGAAGTCCTGGGTGAGGACTACATCCGCACCGCCCGCGCCAAGGGCCTGTCGAACCTGCGCGTGGTGGCGCTGCATGCGTTTCGCAATGCGCTGATCCCGGTCGTCACCGTCATCGGCCTGCAGGTCAGCGTGCTCTTCACCGGCGCGATCCTCACCGAGACCATCTTCTCCTGGCCCGGCGTGGGCAAGTGGATGATCGAAGCCATCTCGCGGCGCGACTACCCTGTGCTGCAAGGCGGCCTGCTGCTGCTCGGCGGCGTGGTCATGCTTGTCAACCTGTTGGTCGACCTGACCTACGGCGTCATCAACCCGCGCATCGCGCGGCACTGAGCGATGCAGGCCACCCCCGCCCCACTGACCCGCGCGCCCGCTGCGCTGCGCGAGGCCACGCAGCCGCCCGGACCGTTTGCCGAGTTCTGGGGCCAGTTCAGCGCCAACGCCGGCGCAGTCGCCGGCCTGGCGATCGTCGTGGCCGTGTTGCTGCTCGCCGCTCTCGCGCCCTGGATCGCTCCCTACGCGCCCGACCTCACCGACAACACCGCCTTCCTGCGCCCGCCGGCCTGGCAGGAGGGCGGCACATCGGCGCACTGGCTCGGCACCGACGCCATCGGCCGCGACCTGGTGTCGCGCCTGATGCACGGCGCACGCCTGTCGCTGGTGATCGGCATCGCAGTCGTGGCACTGTCGATCGCCGTCGGCATCGCCTTGGGCCTGATCGCCGGCTTCGCCCGCGGCGTCACCGACATCGCGATCATGCGCATGATGGACATCATCCTGACGCTGCCCAGCCTATTGCTGGCGATCGTCATCGTGGCCATCCTCGGCCCCGGCCTGATGAACGCAATGCTCGCGGTGGCCATCGTCGTGCTGCCGCATTACGTGCGCATCACCCGCGCCGCCGTCATCGGCGAATCGTCGAAGGACTACGTCACGGCCGCCCGCGTGGCCGGCGCCGGCCCGCTGCGCCTGATGTTCCTGGAGGTGCTGCCCAACTGCGCCGCGCCGCTGATCGTGCAGGCCTCGCTGGGCATCTCCACCGCCATCCTCGACGCCGCCGCCCTCGGCTTCCTCGGCCTCGGCGCTCAGCCCCCCGCGGCAGAGTGGGGCACGATGCTCGCCGACGCCCGCGAGTTCGTACTGCGGGCCTGGTGGGTCGTGACGTTTCCGGGGTTGATGATCCTGATCACCGTGCTCGCGTTCAACCTGCTCGGCGATGGGCTGCGCGATGCGCTGGATCCGAAGCTGAAGCGGTAGGCGACAGCGACCATGAAGCGCTGGTTCCTATTCGTCCTGAAGGCAGGCAGCATTCTCTCGACCCTCGGGCTTCTCGCGCTCGTGACCTATGGCCATTTCTCCCCATGGCAGGTTGCGGACGATGCCCTGACTCAGTTTCGAGGTTCACCGAGATTGTTGGTTGGCATTGCCTATGAGTTCCAGTCCATCGACGGACACACGACTGAACGCCGGTCGCAGACCTACGTCGTCCTGCCCACTGCACTTCAAACGCTGTCGACCGTTGAAGTCACCAAGGATGAGCGCGGAGTACACGTCGAGGATCAACCCTTCGGCTTCCTCGTGATCGTCCTGGTGTTCGTGTTTGGTCTCGTGGGCCTGTGGTGGTTCTTCGTTCGGCGGGACACGCAAAAGCCGCGTGTCAGCCACGCACTCTAGAGAGACGCGGGAGGCGCAAGGGTCAGACCTTGCCTCTCGCGTCGATGAGCGCAATTGCATCGGCCGGCGTAACGATCCGGACGCCCTCGAAGCTAGAAAGCGAGAGCAAATCCTTGTCGCCCGACACGATGAACTCGACCTTGGCCGCGAGTGCCAATGCGAGCACCTTGTCGTCGTCGGGATCACGGCATACCGGCTGCGGCAGCGGTGGCGGCTCGATCACCTCGGCCAGGCGCCGGAACTCCGCCAACGAACGCTCGCGTGAAGTGTTTGTGCGGGTCAGGATGGCGTCGAACTTCGCGCGCCCGATCACGTCGGCCAGCTCAGCCAGCAGCGCCGGGCTGCTGATCAATGAAACGGTGCCGGCCCGTACCTGCTCCAGCAACACATGCGATGGCCCGCGCCACAACAGGCCAGCCATCAGCACATTGGTGTCAATGACCGCCCGCACCTTGCCTGCGCTGCGCGCGTGCGGCCTTCACTTCGGCATTGATCTCTTCCATCGTCATCGGCTCGATGCCCGCCGCAGCGACGCGGTCGGCGATCGATAGCAGTGAGTCTGCCGCCTGCTGGCGCTCGAGCGCATCGATCAGCAAGCGCTCAATCGCCTGCGGTGTCAGCAGCCCCGCCCTGCGCGCGGCCTGCACGGTGGCGTCGGGCAATTCGATCTGAATCGTCGTCATGGTCAGGCCTCCTGTGTGCCGGCGCGCGATTTCGCGCTCTCTGCGAAACCGTCGTTTCGCCTCTCAATGATGGCACGACTGGACGAAAAGACGGCTCCAACACCGATGCAGCGCGGACATGCGTCAAACTATGCACAAGCTTCCAGACCCAGCAACATGCCCTTGCTCGAAGTCCAAGACTTGCACGTCGAGTTCGCGCTCCAGGGCGCGGCGATGCATGCCGTCGAGGGCGTGTCGCTGACGCTCGACGAGGGCGAGGTGCTGGGCATCGTCGGCGAGTCGGGCTCGGGCAAGAGCGTGAGCATGCTGGCCTTGATGGGGCTGGTGCCGTTTCCTGGCGTCGTGCGTGCCGAGCGCCTGCGCTTTGCCGGCCGCGACCTGTTGACGATGTCGACGCGCGAGCGCCGCGCGCTCACCGGGCGCGACGTGGCGATGATCTTTCAGGATCCGACGACCAGCCTGAACCCCTGCTTCACGATCGGCTTTCAGCTTTGCGAAACCTTGCGCGGGCACCTCGGGATGGACCGCCGCGCAGCGACGAAACGCGCGACCGAGTTGTTGGAACAGGTCGGCATCCCGGCGGCATCGAGCCGCTTGAAGGACTTTCCGCACCAGATGTCGGGCGGCATGAACCAGCGCGTGATGATCGCGATGGCGATTGCCTGCAACCCGCGGCTGTTGATTGCCGACGAGCCGACGACCGCGCTGGACGTGACGATCCAGGCGCAGATCCTCGACCTGCTGCGCTCGCTGCAAAAGGAGCGTGGCATGGCGCTGGTGCTGATCACGCACAACATGGGCGTGGTGGCCGAGATGGCGCAGCGCGTGGCGGTGATGTACGCCGGCCAGGTGGTCGAGCAGCGCAGCGCCGCGGCGCTGTTCGAATCACCGCAGCACCCCTACACCGCGGCGCTGATGGCCGCGATGCCCGAGCGTAGCGACGGCAGTGTGCGGCTGGCCAACATCCCCGGCGGGGTGCCCGGCCTGCACGACCGCCCGGCGGGCTGCCTGTTCGCGCCGCGCTGCGCCTTCGCCACCGAGTATTCGCAGCAGGTGCGGCCGGCGCTGCGCGAATGGCAGGGCGGCCTGGTGCGCTGCCACCATCCGCTGGGCGACGCGAATCGTGAGGCGACGATTCAACTGCATCGGCCGCTGGCCGGGGTGACAGCATGACTGCCGCCGTCGTCGTCGAAGCGCAGAACCTGCAGCGCACCTACACCATCCGCCGCGGCCTGTTTCGCGAGCCGGCGCAATTGCAGGCCGTCGGCGGCGTCTCGTTTCGCATCGAGGCCGGGCGCACGCTGGCGGTGGTCGGCGAATCGGGCTGCGGCAAATCGACGCTGGCGCGGATGGTCACGCTGATCGAGAAGCCCACCGCGGGCACGCTGCATCTGGGCGGCGTCGACGCGGTGGCGCCGGCTGCCAGCCCAGCCGAACGCCAACGCCTGCGCCGCTCGGTGCAGCTTGTCTTCCAGAACCCCTTCGGATCGCTCAACCCGCGGCACAAGATCGGCCGCATCCTCGAAACGCCGCTGGCGATCCACGAGAAGCTCTCGCGCCCCGAGCGCACTGAGCGTTCACAGGCGATGCTGGCGCGCGTCGGGCTGCGGCCCGAGTTCGCGGCCCGCTACCCGCACATGTTCTCGGGCGGCCAGCGCCAGCGCATCGCGATCGCGCGCGCGCTGATCCTCGACCCGGCCCTGGTGGTGGCCGACGAGCCGGTCTCGGCATTGGACGTGTCGGTGCAGGCCCAGGTGCTGAACCTGCTCACCGATTTGCAGCAGCAGCTCGGCCTGGCCTACCTGTTCATTTCGCATGACCTCGGCGTGGTGCGCCACATCGCCCACGACGTGCTGGTGATGTACCTCGGCCAGGTGATGGAGCACGCGCCCAAGGGCAAACTCTTCGCGCGCCCGCTGCACCCCTACACCCGCGCCCTGCTCGGCTCGACGCCGGGCCTGGGCCGGCCGCCCGGCGTCGAACGCGTGGTGCTGCAGGGCGAGTTGCCCTCACCACTGAGCCCGCCCGCCGGTTGCGCCTTCAGCACCCGCTGCCCGCACGCCGACGCCCGCTGCCGCGCCGAGCGGCCGCTGCTGCGCCCGCTCGACGGCACCCAGGTGGCCTGCCACTACGCCGAGCGCTGGGTTCAGTAGAAGCCCGGACGAAAGCGAAGGCGCCGGCCCCGTCGGCGCGGGTACGATGCCCCTCTTTCGTCATGCACCCCACAGGAGCCGCTCCATGAACCGCACCCGTAATGCACAACGCCGGCCACAAGCCCTGGCCATCGCCGCAATCGCTTTCGCCGCTGGCACCGCCTTCATAGCCGGCACGGCCTCGGCCAAGACCCTGGTCTTCTGCTCCGAAGGCAGCCCGGAAAACTTCTACCCCGGCATCAACACCACGGGCACCTCGTTCGATGCCAACAGCCAGATCTACGGCCGCATCGTCGACTTCGACCGCGGCACGACGAGCGTCATCCCAGGCCTGGCCGAGCGCTGGACGATCTCGCCCGACGGCCTGACCTACACCTTCTTCCTGAGGAAGGGCGTGAAGTGGCACTCGAACAAGGGCTACACGCCCACGCGCGACTTCAATGCCGACGACATCATCTTTGCGATCGAGCGGCAGTGGAAGGAAGCCCACCCGTACTTCAAGGTCACCAGCACCAACCACTCCTACTTCAACGACATGGGCATGCCCAAGTTAATCAAGTCGCTGGACCGGGTCGATGATTACACCGTGCGCTTTGTGTTGAACAAACCCGAGGCGCCCTTCCTGTCCAACCTGGCGATGGAATACGCCGGGGTGCAGAGCAAGGAATACGCCGACGCGATGCTGAAAGCCGGCACGCCGGAAAAAGTCGACCAGGAGCCGATCGGCACCGGACCCTTCTTCCTGGTCCAGTACCAGAAGGACGCGGTGATCCGCTACAAGGCCTTCCCGCAGTTCTGGGGCGGCAAGGCCAAGATCGACGACCTCGTGTTCTCGATCACGCCCGACGCCGCGGTGCGCTGGGCCAAGCTGCAAAAGGGCGAGTGCCATGTGATGCCCTACCCGAACCCGGCCGACCTCGACGCGATCCGCAAGGACGCCAACGTCACCGTGCTCGAACAGGCCGGCCTCAACGTCGGCTACCTGGCCTACAACGTCGAGAAGAAGCCCTTCGACGATGTGCGCGTGCGCAAGGCCATCAACATGGCGATCAACAAGAAGGCCATCATCGACGGCGTGTACCTCTCCACCGGCGTGGCCGCAACGAACCCGATCCCGCCCTCGATGTGGTCCTACAACACCGCCATCAAGGACGACCCCTTCGACCCCGAAGGCGCGAAGAAGCTGCTCGCCGCCGCCGGCCTGCCCAATGGCTTTGCCACCGATCTGTGGGCCATGCCGGTGCAGCGGCCCTACAACCCCAACGCCAAGCGCATCGCCGAGTTGATGCAGGCGGATCTGGCCAAGATCGGCGTCAAGGCCGAGATCAAGACCTTCGAGTGGGGCGAGTACCGCAAGCGCATGCAGGCCGGCGAGCACCAGATGGGCATGCTCGGCTGGACGGGAGACAACGGCGACCCCGACAACTTCCTCAACACCCTGCTCGGTTGCGATGCCTCAAAGAACAACGGCAGCAATGTCTCGAAGTGGTGCTACAAGCCCTTCGAAGACCTGGTGCAGAAGGCCAAGTCGGTGTCCGGCCAGGCCGAACGCACCAAGCTCTACAGCGACGCCCAGGTGGTGTTCAAGGAGCAGGCGCCCTGGTTCACCATCGCCCACGCGGTGCAGTTGAAGCCGATCAGGAAGGAAGTCATCGACTTCAAGCTCAGCCCCTTCGGCCGCCACACCTTCTACGGCGTCGATATCAAGGAGTGAGCGACGGCGTATCGCCAGGTCGAGCCAGGGGGTAGGCTCGGCCTGGCGTCAGGACGTGAGGTGGATCACCGCGCCACAGGGGAGCGATCACGATGAACATCTACGACCAGCACCTCGACCGCAACGCGGCCAATTTCGTGGCCATGAGCCCGGTGAGCTTCGTCGAGCGCAGTGCCGAGGTCTTCGGCGACCTGCCTGCCGTCGTGCATGGTGCGCGCCGCAGCTCCTGGGCGCAGGTGCGCGAGCGCTCGGCGCGGCTGGCCGCCGCGCTGCGCGCGCTCGGCGTCGCCCGCGGCAGCACCGTCAGCGTGATGCTGCCCAACACGCCCGAGATGGTCGAGGCGCACTACGCGGTGCCGGCCCTGAACGCCGTGCTGAACACGCTGAACACGCGGCTGTATGCGCCGCTGCTGGCCTGGCAGATGATCCACTGCGAGGCCCAGGTGCTGATCACCGACCGCGAATTCGCGCCGGTGATGGCCGAGGCGCTGCGCCTGCTGCGCGACGAGCACGGCCGCACGCCTTTGGTGATCGACGTGGCCGACAGCGAGTACGGCGGCCCCGGCGA
>JANOKY010000220.1:0-1542 GCA_031419635.1 Burkholderiales bacterium
GGGCCTGCCGCTGCAGCAGGCCGTGCGCGCGGTGCGCCCCCGGCGCGCGCGCGAGGAATCGATCCGCATCGTCAACGCCCGCGAGCACAACCTGAAGTCGCTCAATGTCTCGATCCCGCGCGGCAAGTTCAGCGTCATCACGGGGGTCTCGGGTTCGGGCAAGAGCACGCTGGCCTTCGACATCCTGTTCAACGAAGGCCAGCGGCGCTACCTCGAATCGCTGAATGCCTATGCGCGCAGCATCGTGCAGCCGGCGGGGCGACCCGAGGTCGATGCCGTCTATGGCATCCCGCCCACCGTCGCCATCGAGCAGCGCCTGTCGCGCGGCGGGCGCAAGAGCACGGTCGCGACCACCACCGAGGTCTGGCATTTCCTGCGCCTGCTGTGGGTCAAGCTCGGCCTGCAGCATTGCGCCAAGGACGGCACACCGGTGCGGCCGCAAAGCGCCGAGAGCATCGCCGCGCAATTGCTGCGTGATCACAAAGGCCAGCATGTCGGCCTGCTGGCGCCGCTGGTGGTGAACCGCAAGGGCGTCTACACCGACCTGGCCAAATGGGCCAAGGCGCGCGGCCACACCCATTTGCGCATCGACGGTGAATTTCTGAAGGTCGATCCGTTTCCGCGCATCGACCGCTTCAAGGAACACACCATCGAGCTGCCGGTCGGCGACCTGGTGATCGACCCGCGCCACGAGGCCGAGTTGCGCGCGTTGCTGAGCCAGGCGCTGGACCTCGGCAAGGGCGTGATGCACCTGCTGGCGCCGCTCGACGGCCTGCACCGTTCAATGGAAAGCGGCGCATCGACACTGCACATCGGCACGGTGAAAGTGTTCTCGACCAAGCGCGCCTGCCCGACTTGCGGCACCAGTTACCCCGAACTCGACCCGCGCCTGTTTTCCTACAACAGCAAGCACGGCTGGTGCGGGCATTGCGTCGGCACCGGCCTGGCGCTGACGCGCGAGCAGCGCAAGGCGCTCGACGATTCCAAGAGAGACGACGACAACAAGGGCCGCGAGCAGAGCTTTCCTTCCGAAGAGGCCGAGGTCGAGGGCTTGGCCGGCGAGGCCTGCCCCGTCTGCGAAGGCACGCGCCTGAACGCCACCGCGCGCGGCGTGACGTTCGACGGCCAGCCGATCGGCAGCGTGGCCGCCTGGTCGGTGCAGGACGCGCGGCGCTGGGTCGATGGCCTGGCGCTGCGCGGCCGTGACGCCGAGATCGCGCGCGATGTGGTCAGCGAGATCAAGAGCCGGCTCGAATTCCTCGAACAGGTGGGGCTCGGCTACCTGGCGCTGGACCGCGCCGCGCCGACCCTGAGCGGCGGCGAAGCCCAACGCATCCGCCTCGCGGCCCAGCTCGGCAGCAACCTGCAAGGGGTCTGCTACGTGCTCGACGAGCCGACCATCGGCTTGCACCCGCGCGACAACCGCATCCTGCTCGACGCCCTGGCCACGCTGAGTGCGCGCGGCAACACGCTGGTGGTGGTCGAGCATGACGAAGACACGATTCGCCGCGCCGACCACCGCATCGACATCGGCCCCGGCGC
>JANOKY010000221.1:0-11254 GCA_031419635.1 Burkholderiales bacterium
CGACAAGGAGGGATTCCTGCGCTCCGAGCGCTCGTTGATCCAGACCATCGGCCGCGCCGCGCGCCACCTCAGCGGCAAGGCGATCCTGTATGCCGACAGGATGACCGATTCGATGCAGCGCGCGATCGGCGAAACCGACCGTCGCCGCAGCAAACAAGTCGAGCACAACGAACTGCACGGCATCACGCCGCGCAGCGTGGTCAAGCAGGTGCGCGACCTGATCGACGGCGCCGTCTCGGCCAAGACGGCCAAGGACGATCTGCAGCGTGCCCATGCCGCTGCCGAGGTCGAGGCGATGAGTGAGAAAGACCTGGGCAAGCGCATCAAGATGCTGGAAAAGCAGATGCTCGAACACGCACGCAACCTCGAGTTCGAGAAGGCGGCCCGCGTGCGCGACCAGTTGGCGCAATTGCGCGAGCAGGCCTTCGGTGCGCCGGGGCATGACACCAATGTCGTGCCCTTGGCCGGCACCAAGGGGGCGGCATGAAGCAGGCGCCTGAACTGCGCGTGTTGATCGTCTGCCTGGGCAACATCTGCCGCTCGCCGACGGCCGAGGCGGTGCTGCGCCAGCGCCTCCAGGCGGGCGGCGTGCATGAGCGCATCGAGGTCGATTCGGCCGGCACGGGGGCCTGGCACACCGGCGCGCCGCCCGACTCGCGCTCGCAGCGCCATGCCGCGCTGCGCGGTTACGACCTGGCGGGCCAACGCGCACGGCGCGTGGTCGACGCCGATTTCCTGCGCTTCGACCTGATCCTGGCGATGGACGAGGACAACCTGGCCGACCTCGAACGCCTCATGCCCGAGGGCGCCACCGCCGAGCTGCGCCTGTTCGCGGCAGTGGAAGTGCCCGACCCGTACCACGGCGCGCCGCAGGGTTTCGAGCATGTGCTGGACCTGATCGAGCAGGGCAGCGACGCCTTGGTCATTGAGTTGCGCCAGCGCTTGGGAACTTCCTGAGTTGAACCCGACCAAATCACTCGGCTTCTGATAAACTTGACCAATCTTCTCGGAATAGGTCGCGGGTTTACCCGCAACAAGACCCCCTCCGAAACCATTTGCAGGAGAAACGCATGCGTCTCACGACCAAAGGCCGTTTTGCCGTCACCGCGATGATCGACCTCGGGCTGCGCTCAACCAATGGGCCGGTGGCCCTGGCGGCCATCAGCGGCAGGCAGCAGATTTCGCTGTCCTACCTCGAGCAGTTGTTCGGCAAGCTGCGCCGCGCCGAGCTGGTGGAAAGCACCCGAGGTCCCGGCGGCGGCTATTCGCTCGGCCGGCCGTCCGCAGAGATCACGGTGGCTGACATCATCATTGCCGTCGACGAGCCGATCGACGCCACCGGCTGCGCCGGCAAGGAAAACTGCATGGGCGATGACAACGGCAAGTGCATGACGCATGACCTGTGGGCGGCGCTCAACACCAAGATGATCGACTTCCTCAGTGGCGTCACACTGAAGAAGCTGGTCGACGAGCAACTGGCCAAGGGCGTGTCGGTGGTCGAGTCCCCGATCAAGCGGGCGATTTCATCGGTGCCGGTGGTCAAACCGATCCGCATCACCGCGCCGAATTCGGTCTTCGCCCTCGGCACCGCCGCGCTGAACAAATAATCCACCCCGCCCGAAAAAGCTGTTTTCCATGGACATGACGCCGCATTTCCCGATCTACATGGATTACGGTGCCACCACGCCGGTCGACCCGCGCGTGGTCGACGCGATGGTGCCCTGGTTGCGCGAGCATTTCGGTAACCCGGCGTCGCGCAGCCACGCCTGGGGCTGGGAGGCCGAGGCCGCGGTCGAGAAGGCGCGCGTGCAGGTGGCCGGGCTGATCGGTGCCGACCCGCGCGAGATCGTCTGGACCTCGGGCGCCACCGAGAGCAACAACCTGGCGCTCAAGGGAGCGGCGAATTTCTACAAGACCCGCGGCAAGCACATCGTCACGGTCAAGACCGAGCACAAGGCCGTGCTCGACACTTGCCGCGAGCTCGAGCGCCAGGGCTTCGAGGTCACCTACCTGGCGGTGCAGGAAGACGGCCTGCTCGACTTCGAGGCGTTCAAAGCCGCGCTGCGGCCCGACACGATCCTGGTCTCTGTCATGTTCGTCAACAACGAGATCGGCGTCATTCAAGACATCCCGGCCATCGGCGCCCTGTGCCGCGAGCGCGGTATCATCTTCCACGTCGACGCAGCCCAGGCCACCGGCAAGGTGGCGATCGAGATGGCCACGCTGCCGGTCGATTTGATGAGCCTGGCCTCGCACAAGACCTACGGGCCCAAGGGCATCGGCGCGCTGTATGTACGGCGCAAACCGCGCGTGCGCATCGAAGCGCAAATGCACGGCGGCGGCCACGAGCGCGGCATGCGCTCGGGCACCTTGCCCACGCATCAATGCGTCGGCATGGGCGAGGCCTTTCGCATCGCCCGCGAAGAGATGGGCGTCGAGAGCGAGCGCATCCGCATGCTCCAGCAGCGCCTGCTGCGCGGCTTGGTGGACATCGAGCAGGTGTTCATCAACGGCCACACCGAGCGTCGCGTGCCGCACAACCTGAACATCAGCTTCAACTTCGTCGAAGGCGAATCGCTGATCATGGGCGTGAAGGGCCTGGCGGTGAGTTCGGGCTCGGCCTGCACCTCGGCCAGCCTGGAGCCGAGCTACGTGCTGCGCGCCCTGGGCCGCAGCGACGAGCTGGCGCATTCGAGCCTGCGCATGACGATCGGCCGCTTCACCACCATCGAGGAAATCGACTACGCGGTCAGCACCCTGAAAGACCGCGTCGCCAAGCTGCGTGAACTCTCGCCCTTGTGGGAGATGTTCAAGGACGGGATCGATATCAGCACGATCCAATGGACCGCTCATTGATTTGATGGAGTTCTGACATGGCCTACAGCGAAAAAGTCATCGACCATTACGAAAACCCGCGCAACGTCGGCTCGTTCGACAAGGGCGACGATACGGTGGGCACCGGCATGGTCGGTGCGCCGGCCTGCGGCGACGTGATGAAGTTGCAGATCAAGGTCAACCCGGCCACCGGGCTGATCGAGGACGCCAAGTTCAAGACCTACGGCTGCGGCTCGGCGATCGCGTCGAGTTCGCTGGTCACCGAATGGGTCAAGGGCAAATCGCTCGACGAGGCGCTGACGATCAAGAACACCCGCATCGCGCAAGAGCTGGCGCTGCCGCCGGTGAAGATCCACTGCTCGATCCTGGCCGAAGACGCGATCAAGGCGGCGGTCGAGGACTACAAGGCCAAGAAAGCGCATTGAGATGCCGGTCACCCTCACCGAGGCTGCGGCACGCCATGTCAGCCGCTACATCTCGCGCCGCGGCAAAGGCGTGGGGGTGCGCCTGGGCGTCAAGACCACCGGCTGCTCGGGCCTGGCCTACAAACTCGAATACGCAGACGACGTGGCGCCTGAGGACCATGTCTTCGAGGGCCACGGGGTGAAGATCCTGATCGACCCGAAGAGCCTGCCCTACCTCGACGGCACCGAGCTCGATTTCGTTCGTGAAGGCTTGAACGAGGGTTTCAAGTTCCACAACCCGCGCGAGAAAGATCGCTGCGGTTGTGGGGAGTCGTTCCGCGTCTAGCGTTCGCGCAGCGCTTGCGGGCGCGGCGAGGCCGCGCTTTTTTGTGTCCCACCCCACCCGCCATCCGTGATCACCGACATCGCCATCCGCTCCGAGCGCGCCGACCACCCGCAGGTCATGGCGCTACTGGGTGCGCTCGATGCGTACCTGGCCACGCTGTACGAGCCCGACGCAAACCACATCCTGTCGGTGGCCGAGCTGCTGGCGCCCGAAGTGAGTTTCTTCGCGGCTTGGCAGAGCGGTCGCGCCGTCGGCACGGGCGCTGTGCGGCGCATGGCCGGCGAAACCGACACGGCCGGCCTGCCTTACGGTGAAGTCAAACGCATGTATGTCGAGCCTTTGCTGCGGGGGCAGCGGGTGGCGGCCCGGTTGGTCGGCATGCTCGAAGACTCGCTGCGTGCCCAAGGCATCGCGCTGGCGCTGCTCGAAACCGGGTGCGACCAGCATGCAGCGGTGCACCTGTACGAGCGCTGCGGCTACACCCGTCGCGCTGCCTTCGGCGGCTATCCCGACAACGGCTTGTCGCTGTTTTTCGAGAAACGGTTGTGAAGCTCGATCTCAGTCTTGGCGATAGCGATTTCCTGCTGTTCGGCCTGCCCGAGCGCTTCACGCTCGACCGCGCCGATCTCGACGATCGTTGGCGCCGCTTGCAGGCCTCGGCACACCCCGACCGTTTCGCTGCCGAAGGCGCCACCTCGCAGCGCCTGGCGATGCAGTGGTCGGTGCGCATCAATGAGGCTTACCGGCGCCTGCGCGAACCCCTGACGCGCGCCGCCTACCTGTGCGAGCTGCGCGGTGCGCCGATTGCGGCGCACAGCAACACGGCGATGCCGGGTGACTTCCTGATGCAGCAGATGGCCTGGCGCGACGCCCTGGCCGAGGCCAACAACGATGCGGCGCTGGCCGCGCTCGACGTCGAAGTTCGGGCGGCCGAGGGCGATCTGCTGGCGCAACTGACCACGCTGCTCGACGACCAGCCCATGCCGGCACTGGCCGCAGAACGCGTGCGCGCGCTGATGTTCATCCACCGTTTCCGTGCCGACCTGAGCGAGCGCCTCGACGCCCTGCAAGACTGACCGATCGACCCCAATGGCCCTGCTGCAAATCTCCGAACCCGGCCAGTCGCCCGACCCGCACACGCGGCGCATCGCGGTCGGCATCGACCTGGGCACCACGCATTCGCTGGTCGCCGCGGTGCGCCACGGCGTGGCCGAATGCCTGCCCGACGTGAATGGCCGCGCGATCCTGCCCTCGGCCGTGCGTTATTTCGACGGCGGCCGGCGCGCGATCGGCGCCGAGGCGCTGGCCGCGCAGGCCGACGACCCGTTCAACACGGTGGTGTCGGTCAAGCGCCTGATGGGCCGCGCGCTGGCTGACGTGTCCGGCCACGCCAAGCTGCCATACCGCTTCGTCGACCGCCCGGGCATGGTCGCGATCGACACGCGTGACGGCGTGAAGACGCCGGTCGAAGTCTCGGCGGAGATCCTCGCCGCACTGCGTCAGCGCGCCGAAGATAGCTTCGAATGCAATGACCTGTTCGGCGCTGTGATTACCGTGCCGGCCTACTTCGACGACGCCCAGCGCCAAGCCACCAAAGACGCCGCCAAACTCGCCGGCCTCAACGTGCTGCGCCTGATCAACGAGCCGACCGCTGCCGCATTGGCCTACGGCCTGGACAACGCCAGCGAGGGCCTGTACGCCGTCTACGACCTCGGCGGCGGCACCTTCGACATCTCGCTGCTGCGCTTGACCACGGGCGTGTTCGAGGTCGTGGCCACCGGTGGCGATGCCGCGCTTGGCGGCGATGACTTCGATGCGGCGCTGGCCGAGTGGGCTTTGGCCGCGGCCGGCCGCAAGGCAACGACCGCGCATGAGCGCCGGGCCGTCCTGGTGGCCGCGCGCGCGGCCAAGGAAGCGCTGACCGACTCAGATACGGTGACGCTGTCATGCACGCTCGGCGACGGCCCGCTTTCGCTGCCGGTGATGCGCGCGCAATTCGAGGCCGCCACCATGCCCTTGATTGACAAGACCCTGGTGGCGGTCAAGCGCGTGCTGCGCGACGCCCAACTCACGCGCGATGAAGTGCAGGGCGTCGTGCTGGTCGGCGGTTCCACGCGCATGCCGGCTGTTCGCACGGCGGTCGGCGAACTGTTCGGCCGCCCGCCGCTGACCAACCTGAATCCCGATGAGGTGGTCGCGGTCGGCGCCGCGATCCAGGCCAACCAGTTGGCCGGCAACGCGGCCGACGGCGAGATCCTGCTGCTCGACGTGATTCCGCTCTCGCTCGGCATCGAGACCATGGGCGGCCTGGTCGAGCGCATCGTCGAGCGCAACAGCACCATCCCGACGGCCAAGGCGCAGGACTTCACTACCTACCAGGACGGCCAGACCGCGATGGCCCTGCATGTGGTGCAGGGTGAGCGCGAGCTGGTCGCCGATTGCCGCTCGCTGGCGCGCTTCGAGCTGCGCGGCATCCCGCCGATGGTGGCCGGCGCGGCGCGCATCCGCGTCAGCTTCGAGGTCGATGCCGACGGCCTGCTCAACGTGGCCGCGCGCGAGATGGGCTCGGGCGTCGAGGCCGCGATCACCGTCAAGCCGAGCTACGGCCTGGCCGACGACGACATCGCCCGCATGCTGCGCGAGGGCTTTGCCCAGGCCGACGACGACGCGCTGGCGCGCTCGCTGCGCGAGGCCCGCGTCGACGCCGACCGGATGGTGTTGGCGACGCGATCGGCGTTGGCGGCGGATGCCGACCTGTTGACAGACGCCGAACAACAGGCCGTCGCCACGTTGATCGCCGAGACCCAGCGCCTGGCGCAGACCGACGACCACCACGGCATCGACGCCGCCGTCAAGGCACTGGCCGCCGGCACCGAAGCCTTCGCCGCCGCGCGCATGAACCGCGGCATCCGCCAGGCGCTGGCCGGCCGCAGCGTCGACGACCTCTAACCGGCGCCGCCCATGCCCGTCATCAAGATCCTGCCCCACCCCGAGTACTGCCCGCAGGGCGACCAGATCGACGCGCCCTCGGGCACCTCGATCTGCGAGGCCCTGCTGGAAAACGGCATCGCCATCGAGCACGCCTGCGAGATGAGCTGCGCCTGCACCACCTGCCACGTCATCGTGCGCGAGGGCTTCGACTCGCTGGGCGAAATGGACGAGAGCGAAGAAGACCTGCTCGACCGTGCCTGGGGCCTGGAGCCGAGCTCGCGCCTGTCGTGCCAGGCGATCGTCTCCAACCGCGACGTGACGATCGAGATCCCGAAGTACTCGATCAACCACGCCAAAGAAAACCACTGAGCCGATGCGCTGATGAAAAAACCCGCCGAGGCGGGTTCTTTCATGGCCGGCAGGCAAGCCTCAGTTTTTCGGCACTTCCGAGCCGCTGATCGTGCGGCGGAACCACTCGCCGATCGGGCGCAGCGAATCGAAGATCGAGTCCTGCTCGCCCTCGCGCTCGCGCAGCAGTCCGCGTTCATTGAGCATCTGCATGAACATGCGCACTTCGAGCTTGCTGGCGCCGCTGGACAGCACCATTTGCGGCACCGACATGTAGCGGTGCGACATGTCGCTGAGCATGCGGCGGTAGACCGTGCGGTGGTACGGTGCCGCCAGTTCCGGCCAAGCCGCGAGTTTGAATTCCTTCATGGTGCCTTTTTGGGGGCGGGCCGCGTCGGCTACAGGCCCATTGCTGGTTCAGTGGCCTCTAGAGTAGCCCCGGCGGTTGCTTCGAGCCTAGCAACTACAGGGTGACCGAGGGTTATTTCTAGGCTTCATGTGTCTGGTTTTGCAAACGGTGTGCCGCAATTCACGGCCGAAGAGCGCCATGGACCGCTGGCTACACTGAGCCGATGCAGGTCCTGGGCATCGAATCTTCTTGCGATGAAACGGGCGTGGCACTGGTGCAATGGCAGGGCACAGAGGTGCCGCGTTTGCTGGCGCATGCGCTGTACAGCCAGGTCGACATGCACCATGCCTATGGTGGCGTGGTGCCCGAACTGGCCTCGCGCGACCACATCCGCCGCGTGCTGCCGCTGGCGCGCCAGGTGCTGGCCGAGGCCGGCAGCGGTCTCGCAGACGTCGACCTGCTGGCCTACACCCGCGGCCCGGGGCTGGCCGGTGCGCTGCTGATCGGCGCGGGCATCGGCTGTGCCCTGGCCGCGGCGCTGGGCAAGCCGGTGCTCGGTGTGCACCACCTCGAAGGTCATTTGCTGTCGCCCTTCTTGTCGGCCGACCCGCCGCAGTTTCCGTTCGTCGCGTTGCTGGTCTCGGGCGGCCACACGCAGTTGATGCACGTGCAAGGCGTCGGCGAGTACACCCTGCTCGGCGAAACCATCGACGACGCCGCTGGCGAAGCCTTCGACAAGAGTGCCAAGCTGCTCGGCCTGGGCTACCCGGGTGGGCCGGCGCTGGCGCGGTTGGCGGCCGCGGGCAACGCAACGGCCTACGTGCTGCCGCGTCCGCTGCTGCACAGCGGCAACCTCGACTTCTCGTTCGCCGGATTGAAGACCGCCGTGCTGACGCAGGTGCGCAAGCTCGGTGTCGAGCCGACGCCGCAGCAGCGCGCCGATATGGCCGCGTCGACGCAGGCCGCGATCGTCGAAGTGCTGGTGAAGAAATCGCTGCGCGCGCTGCGCGACACCGGGCTGGCCCGCCTGGTGGTGGCCGGCGGCGTCGGCGCCAACACCGAGCTGCGCGCGCAACTCGACGCAGCTTGCGCCCGCGTCGGCGTGCGCGTGCATTACCCCGAACTGCACCTGTGCAGCGACAACGGCGCGATGATCGCGCTGGCCGCCGCGATGCGTGTGCAGGCCGGCCGCACGGCGCCCACGCGCAGCCTCAGGTTCGATGTGAAGCCGCGCTGGGCGTTGGACGCGACAGATCGCGATTGACGGGTCAGTTCACCGTCAAGGTCCGCGCTGCGGCGATGCGCTTCTTGGCCAGCGTCAACGACAGCACGCCGTTGTCGAGCTTGGCCTGCGAGGCGTCCTGGTCCAGCTCTTCGGGCAGCTTGAAGCTGCGTGCGAAGCCGGCCGCTGAGCGCTCGCGGTAGATCAGGCGCTCGCCTTCCTTCTTGGCCTCGTTGTTCCGTGCTGGCGTGCTGACGCTGACCAGGCGCCCATCGATGGCGATCTTGATGTCGTCCTTGGCGACGCCCGGCAGGTCGAGGTTGACGCTGTAGCCGTGCTCGGTTTCGGCCACGTCCAGCGCCGGGCTGCGTTGTGCAGCCGCGAAATCGGAACAGGCGCGTGAGGCAGGGGAGAGGGGTACGAAATACATGCTGTGGGCTCCTACAATGGTTGGCGGTGTTCGGTGGTGCGATGCACACCGCGCCGATCACCATGCCGCTGTACTTGGCAGCGGCATTTTTGTTTTCAAGGGCCTTGTTTTTTCGATGAACCGATTGCAGTTGACGCGCCGTGGCGCACTCACCGTGGCCCTGGCGGCGCTGGCCAGCCCCTCGCGGGCCCAGCCCGCTGCGCCGATCCGGGTGGCCTTGATCGAAGGCCTGTCGGGCGCCTTTGCCAATGCCGGCGAGGCCGTCTGGCGCAACCTGCTGTGGGCGGTCGAGCGCGTCAACCGCCGCGGCGGTGTGGCGCTGCCCGGCGGCAAGCGGCCGCTCGAGCTGCTGCGCCTGGACAGCAAGGGCAACACCGAAGAGGCCTTGTCGATGTTGCGTGCCGCGCTCGACCAAGGTGTGGCCTTTGTCCTGCAAGGCAACAGCTCGGCCACCGCGGCCGCCTTGATCGATGCGCTGGACAAACACAACCAGCGCGCTCCCGAGCGCCGCGCGGTGTTCCTCAATTACTCGGCGGTCGACCCGGCGCTGACCAATGAGCGTTGCAGCCCCTGGCACTTCCGCTTCGACGCCCACGCCGACATGCGCTTGGCGGCGCTGACGGAGGTGCTGCGCGAGGACCAGGCGCTGAAAAAGCTGTACCTGCTCGGCCAGGACTACAGCTTCGGCCAGCATGTGAACCGGCAGGCGCGCTCGATGCTGGCGGCCAAGCGGCCCGACATCGAGATCGTCGGCGACGAGCTGCACCCCCTGGGCCGTGTCAAGGATTTCCTGCCCTACGCGGCCAAGATCCAGGCCAGTGGCGCGCAGGCCGTGCTCACCGGCAACTGGGGCAACGACCTGACGCTGCTGGTCAAGGCCGTGCGCGAGGTCGGTGCGCAGGTCAAGTTCTATACCTTCTACGGCAATGCGCTGGGCGCGCCGGCCGCCATCGGCGAGGCCGGTGTCGGCGCGGTGCTCGCGGTGTCCGAGTGGCACCCCAATGTTGGCGGTGCGGCGTCGGATGCGTTCTACGCCGCCTTTCGCCAGCGCTTTCCCGAGCCGCGTGACGACTACGTGCATGTGCGCATGCAGGTAATGGTCGAGATGCTGGCCGCCGCGATCGAGCGCGCCGGCAGCGCCGACGCCACCGCGGTGGCGCGCACGCTGCCCGGCATGGCCTTCGATGGCCGCAGCCTCGGCGGCTTGCACAGCGGCGTGATGCGCGCCGCCGACCACCAGTTCCAGCAGCCGCTGGTGGTCAGCGTGATGGATCGCGCTGGGGCGCCCGGCGTGCGCCACGATGTTGAAGGCTCGGGCTTCGGCTTTCGCACGCTGCGCCGCTTCGACGCCGCCGCGGTCGAGATGGCCGACAACTGCAAGATGCCGCGCATCGACTGAACGAGAAAGGCCAAGGCATGCGTACCGCAATCGAGCAATTGCCGGCCTCACGCATCCGCGAGGTCGCCAACGCCGGTCTGGGCCGCAGCGATGTGCTGGCCTTCTGGTTCGGCGAGAGCGACGAGGTCACGCCGCTGGCCGTGCGCGAGGCCGCCGCCGCCTCGCTGATGCGCGGCGAGACGTTCTATGCCCACAACCTGGGCCTGGCCGAGCTGCGCGAAGGCCTGGCCGCCTACACCAGTGCGCTGCACCGGCCGGTGGCGGCTGACCGCATCGCCGTCACCTCGGCCGGCGTCACCGCGCTGATGCTGGCGATGCAATTGCTCGCCGGTGCCGGCGACGAAGTGGTCGTCGTGGTGCCGGTGTGGCCGAACCTCACGGCGCAGCCGGCGATCCTCGGCGCGAATGTCAAGCGGGTGGCGCTGGCGCCGCGCGCCGATGGCGCCTGGGCCCTGGACCTGCCGCGCCTGCTCGAAGCCGTGACACCGGCCACGCGCGTGCTGCTGGTCAATGCGCCAAACAACCCGACCGGCTGGACGCTGACGCGCGCCGAGCAGCAAGCCATCCTCGAACATTGCCGTAAGTCGGGCACCTGGATCGTTGCCGACGAGGTCTACGAGCGGGTCTGGTTCGGGGAAGGAAAGGCCGCGCCGAGCTTTCTCGACATCGCCGAGCCTGAGGACAGGCTGGTGATTGCGCAGAGTTTTTCCAAGACCTTCTTGATGACCGGCTGGCGCCTGGGCTGGCTGGTGCTGCCTCCCGGCCATCTCGATGCCATCGGCAAGCTGATCGAGTTCAACAGCTCGTGCGCGCCGGTGTTTGTGCAGCGCGGCGCGCTGGCCGCGCTGGCAATCGAGAACGAATTCGGTCCCGGCCTGGTGCAGCGCCTGCGCGCCGGCCGCGACCTGCTGCTCAGCGGGCTGCAAGCCATGCCCGGTATCCGTGTGGCCGAACCGCAGGGCGGCATGTATGCTTTCTTTCGCGTCGAGG
>JANOKY010000222.1:0-11774 GCA_031419635.1 Burkholderiales bacterium
TTGAAAGGATCGAAAACCGAGCAGAACCTGAAGGACGCCTTTGCAGGCGAATCACAGGCCAACCGCCGGTATCTGTATTTCGCGAACAAGGCCGACATCGAGGGCCAGAACGACGTTGCCGCATTGTTCCGTTCCACTGCCGAAGGCGAAACCGGGCATGCGCATGGCCACCTCGAATTCCTCGAGGTGGTGGGTGACCCGGCCACCGGCCTGCCGATCGGCGGCAGCCGGCTGAACCTGAAGGCCGCCGTGGCCGGCGAAACGCACGAGTACACCGACATGTACCCGGGCATGGCCAAGCAGGCGCGCGACGAAGGTTTCGACGAGATCGCCGATTGGTTCGAGACCCTGGCCAAGGCCGAGCGCTCGCACGCCAACCGCTACCAGAAGGCGCTCGACGCGCTGGTGGACTGACACTCATTTCATCCACCTTGACAAGGGGCTTCACGCCCCTTGTTTTCCATTTGGCAAAGCATTCTCGGAGCGTCAATGCGCGAAGGCAACCTCGAAGCCCCGACCCGGCACCCGATCGACTGGAAGAACCCCGACTTCCACGACGAAGCCTCGGCGTTCAAAGAGATGGAGCGGGTGTTCGACATCTGCCACGGCTGCCGCCGCTGCGTCAGCCTGTGCCAGAGTTTCCCGACCCTGTTCGACCTGGTCGACGCCACCGCCGACGGCGAAGTCCACGGCGTGAAAAAGGAGGCCTACTGGAACGTCGTCGACCAGTGCTACCTCTGCGACCTGTGCTACATGACCAAGTGCCCGTACACGCCGCCGCACCCGTGGAACCTCGATTTCCCGCACTTGATGCTGCGGGCCAAGGCGATCAAGTTCAAGCAAGGCGGCGTCAGGGGCGGCGAGAAATTCCTGGCCTCGACCGATGTGCACGGCCAGTTTGCCGGCATCCCGGTGGTGGTGCAAACCGTCAACGCCGTGAACAAGACCCGGCTCGCGCGCAAGGCGATGGACAAGGCCCTCGGCGTGCACCCCGAGGCCTGGATGCCCGAGCTGGCAACGAAGCGCTTTCGTTGGAGCGCCGACAAGCAGGGCCGCGCCACGGTGGTCAACAACGGCCAGCGCACGCCGGGCAAGGTGGCGATCTTTGCCACCTGCTATGTCAACTACAACGAGCCGGGCATCGGACACGACCTGATCAAGCTGCTCGAGCACAACGAGATCCCGTACACGATTGTCGACAAGGAATCCTGCTGCGGCATGCCCAAGCTCGAGCTCGGCGATCTCGACGGCGTGGCCCGGCACAAACAGGCCAACATGCCGCTGCTGGCGCGCTATGCCCAGGAGGGCTGGGCGATCGTCAGCGCGGTGCCGAGCTGCACCCTGATGTTCAAGCAGGAGTTGCCGCTGATGTTCCCCGACTGCGCCGACACGCAGGCAGTGAAGGAGGCGATGTTCGACCCCTTCGAGTACTTCATCGCCCGCCACAAGGACGGCCTGCTGAAGACCGATTTCAAGACCGCGCTGGGCCGCGTCAGCTACCACATCCCCTGCCATGGCCGGGTGCAGAAGATCGGCAAGAAGACCGAAGAGATGTTCAAGCTCGTCGGCAGCAAGGTCGAGGTCACGCTCAATACCGTCGAGCGCTGCTCGGGCCATGCCGGCACCTATGGCGTGAAGACGGCCACGCACCCGGTGGCGATGAAGATCGGCAAGCCGGTGTTCAAGGCCATGGCCCAGGGTCAGCCCGATGTCATCAGCAGCGATTGCCCGATGGCCGGCCACCACATCGCGCAAGGCATGAAGCAGGCCGGCACGCCGGCCAAGGCCTTGCAGCACCCGCTGACGCTGGTACGCCTGGCCTACGGATTGGAGTAAACACGATGTCCACCATCACCCGCTCGAACCTGCTGACACTCGAGGCCTACGCCAAGATTCGCAGCAGCAGCAAGCCCGAGGCCATTGCCCACCGCCGGCTGCGCAGCGCGCGCCTGGGCGAGCACATCAACCTGCAGTTCGAAGACGAGCAGACGATCCGCCGCCAGATCCAGGAGATGCTGCACATCGAAAAGATCTTCGACGAAGACGGCATCCAGAGCGAGATCGACACCTACACCGCGCTGGTGCCCGACGGTGGCTACTGGAAAGCCACGGTGCTGATCGAGTTCCCCGAAGTGCACGAACGCAAGCGCGAGTTGGCGCGGCTGATCGGCGTCGAGGACCGCCTGTTCGTCGAGGTCGAGGGCCATGCCCGCGTCTACGGCATCGCCGACGAAGACCTCGACCGCAGCACCGACGAGAAGACCTCGGCGGTGCACTTCGTGCGCTTCGAGTTCAGCCCAGTGCAACGTGCCGCGATCCGCGCCGGCGCGCTGGTCAAGCTCGGCTGCGACCACACCCACTACCCGGCGCATGGGGTGATCGCGCCGGAAACCCTGGCCAGCCTGGCGGGCGATCTGCGTTGATGCTTTCGCCCATCGTCTCCGGCACCTCGCGCATGGCGTCATGGGGCTGGGATGTGTCGGCGCGCGTGCGCTGGATCGAGCGATGCCTGGCGCTGGGCGTGAGCAGCTTCGACCATGCCGACATCTACGGCGGCTACAGCGTCGAGGCCTTGTTCGGCGAAGCGCTGGCCGCCGTGCCGGAGCTGCGCGAACGCATCCAGATCGTCACCAAGTGCGGCATCAAACTGGTGTCGCCGGTGCGGCCCGGGCACGCGATCAAGCGCTACGACAGCTCGCGTGCGCAGGTGACGGCGTCGGTGGAAGCCTCGCTGAGCGCGCTGCGCACCGACCGCATCGATGTGCTGCTGATCCACCGGCCCGATGCGCTGATGGACCCGGATGAGCTGGCCGACGCGTTCGACGCGCTGCTGCACCGCCGCCACCCGCTGGTCACCCACCAGATCGAGTTCTCGCCGCTGCAGTTGCAGGCGCTGGGCGACGGTACGCTCGACCAATGCGTCGACCTCTGCCTGCGGCCGATGATCTGGTCGGCATTGGCGGGCGGGCGGCTGTTCAGCGGCGACGGTGCGCAGGCGCTGCGGGTGCGCGCGGCGCTCGATGCGCTGGCCCAGGCCCATGGCGTCGGTGCGGCCACCGCGGCCTATGCCTGGATCCTGTGCCACCCGGCACGGCCGCTGCCCATCACCGGCTCGTCGCGCATCCAGGCCGTTGCCGCCGCCGTGGCGGCCTTGTCGCTGCGCCTGACTGCCGAGGATTGGTACCGCGTCTGGAGCGCCAGCACCGGCCACGAAGTCGCCTGAGACACCTCGGCCTGCGCGGCGCATTCACAATGCGCAGCCTGTAGCGTGATGGAGTCGGCAATGACTGCAAGCTCTGACCTCGGCCTGATCGGCCTGGCCGTGATGGGCCAGAACCTGGTGCTCAACATCGAAAGCCGCGGCTTCGAGGTGGCGGTCTACAACCGCAGTAGCGAAGTCACCACGGCATTCGTCGCTGCGCATCCGGGCAAGCGGCTGCACGCTGCATCGACGCTGGCGGAATTCGTGGCGGCCTTGAAGCGCCCGCGCACCGTGATGCTGATGGTCAAGGCCGGCGCGCCGGTCGACGCGGTGATCGAGCAACTGCTGCCGCTGCTCGAAGCGGGCGACATCGTCATCGACGGTGGCAACAGCCTGTACACCGACACCGAGCAGCGCTCGGCGGCCCTGGCCGCACGCGGCCTGCGCTTCGTCGGCGCGGGCGTTTCGGGCGGCGAGGAGGGCGCGCGCAAGGGCCCTTCGATCATGCCCGGCGGCCCGGCCAGCACCTGGCAGGTGTTGAAACCGATCTTCGAGAGCATCGCGGCGAAGGTCGATGGCCAGCCCTGCGTGATCCACATCGGCGAAGGCGGCGCCGGGCATTACGTGAAGATGGTGCACAACGGCATCGAGTACGGCGACATGCAGTTGATCTGCGAGGCTTATGCGCTGTTCCAGGCGGCCGGGATGAGCAGCGACGAGATGGCGGCGGTGTTCGAGCAATGGAACGAAGGCGAGCTGCAGAGCTACCTGATCGAGATCACCGCCAAGATCCTGCGCCAGCGCGACCCTGACAGCGGCGTGCCTGTCGTCGACCTGATCCTCGACAAGGCAGGGCAGAAAGGCACCGGCCAGTGGACGCTGATGAATGCGGCAGAGAACGCGGTGGTGGTCAGCACCATCAACGCCGCCGTCGAAGCCCGCGTGTTGTCGTCGATGAAGGCGGCGCGCGTGGCCGCCAGTCAAGTGTTGCACGGCCCGGCGCCAACGCTGACCGCCGACCGTGCCGAGCTGGTGGATCAGGTGCGAAACGCGCTGTATGCCTCCAAGATCGTCAGCTACACCCAGGGCTTCGACCTGATGCGCACGATGGGCGAGAAGAAAGCCTGGGCGCTGGATCTCAGTGGCATCGCCAGCATCTGGCGCGGCGGCTGCATCATCCGCGCGCGTTTCCTGAACCGCATCACCGAGGCCTACCGCGCCGAGCCGGGCTTGGCCAACCTGATGCTCGCGGCATTCTTCCGCGACGCGCTGAACGCGGCGCAAGGCGCCTGGCGCGAGGCTGTGGCCAGCGCCGTACGTCAGGGTATCCCTGTGCCGGCGATGAGCGCGTCATTGGCCTACTATGACGCCTACCGCAGCGCGCGGCTGCCGGCCAACCTGCTGCAGGCGCAGCGCGACTTCTTCGGCGCGCACACCTACGAACGCATCGACCGGCCGCCCGGCCAGGCCTTCCACACCGAGTGGCCTGAAGTCATCGACTGACCCGATCGACGCGACGGCGTGTGCTGCCCGCGCACCTGCGGCGCGTACTTGCCCCCCGATTCTTGCCGTGCGCCGCGGCTGAGGGCCGCGCCCGGGCTGTGGTGTGAACCGCACAGGCGATCCCCATTAGTGGGGAGAACCACCCTTGTGGGGGAATGACGACGCTGGGCATTGGCCGAAAAATGCCTGTCATACGGCGCGGTCACGATGACGGCGTCGATGTCGCCAGGAGCGCGCCATGCCCCAGACCTTCAATGTCGGTTCACGGTCGTTGTTCGTCACCCTGACCGCCTGGGTGTTCATCGCACTCAGCAGCCTGGCCAGTGTGTCGGCGCTGCTGCAAAACGCCACCCTGGCGTCGTGGCTGCCCGGCCTGCAGGGCCTGGGCGCTGCGCAACCGCTACCGCTGCTGACCAGCCTGCTGGTGGGCTACTTGCCGTGGGTGATGGGTGCCGGGCTGGCGATGTCGCTGGCCACGCTGGCCAGTGCCGCGGGCCTGCTGCTGCGGCTGGACTGGGCACGGCGCTGCTTCATCGGCCTGCTGGGCCTGGCAATCACCGCCAACCTGCTCGGCCTGTGGTTGCAACACGAAGTCGTGCAGTCGGTGGTCGAAGCCACGCTGGCGCGTGCCCCGTTGCCGCCTGACGCGGCGCAGGTATTCGGTGGCTTCGTCACCGCTTCGCAGGTGATGGCTGCGCTGGTGACGCTGGCGGCCTGCGCAATGCTGGGCTGGATCATTCGCCGGCTGATGTCGCCAACGGTGCGGCAGGAATTTGCCTGACCGATTCAGCGCTTCGCACTGGCAAACAAACAGGCCCCGCATGGCGGGGCCTGTTTCGCATGGCCGGGCAGGCCAGTGCGTTTACTTGGTGCCGAGCACCCAGGTCGCCAGGGTCTTGGCCTCGGACTCGTTGACCTGCGGGTTGGCCGGCATCGGCACCGCGCCCCAGACACCGGAGCCGCCCTTGAGGATCTTTTGCGCCAGCTTGTCGGCGGCGTCCTTCTGGCCGGAGTACTTTGCGGCCACGTCCTTGTAGGAAGGGCCGATGACTTTCTTGTCAACTGCGTGGCAGGCCAGGCAGTTTTTCTTCTGCGCCAGATCGGCACTGGCAAAGGCCGGCGAGGCGAAGGCGGCACCGATGGCGACGCTCAGAACGATCAGTGATTTCATGACTTCCTTCCGCTGGAGTGGGGGAACGACTGGGTTACAGTTTGCAGCAACGGCATTCTAGGCATCTGGGTTGACACCAGCGTGCCGTGGGGAGATCGAGATGTGGTTCGTGGTGCTCGGTGTATTGCTGATCGCCTTGAAGCTGGCGGAGATCGGCTTCGTGGCCATGTGGAGCTGGTGGTGGGTGCTGTCGCCCTTCGCAGCCGCGGCCGTCTGGTGGGCCTACGCCGACTCGAGCGGCCTGACCAAGAAGCGCGAGATGGACAAGCTCGACAGCAAGAAGCTCGAGCGTCGGCGCAGGAACATGGAAGCGCTGGGCATCAACCGCGAGCAGCAGAAGACCGAAGAGGCTGCCGTGCGCGCCCGCAAGCTTGCTGCGCAACGCGTCGAAGGCACGCGCGACAAAAAACGCCAACACAACGAACAGGTCATCAAGGACAGCGTGTTCGACAGCCAGACGAGCACCACCTTCGAGGACTCGAAGCAGCGCGAGCCCAAGGCCAAGCCGTAGCGCTCAGTCGAAGCGGTCGAGCACCGCGCCCACGCTCGCGCTCGAGGCGTTGAATGCAAACTTGGCCAGCACGCCGCGGGTGTAGCGTGGCGCCGGTTTGACCCAGGCCGCACGGCGGCGTGCCAGTTCGCCGTCATCGACATTGAGCTGCAACAACAACTGGTGTGCATCGATGGTGATGCTGTCGCCCTCGTGCACCAGCGCAATCGCGCCGCCTTCAAAGGCTTCGGGCGCGACATGGCCCACCACCATGCCCCAGGTGCCACCGGAGAAGCGGCCGTCGGTCACCAGGCCCACGCTCTCGCCCAGGCCCTGGCCGATCAGGGCGCCAGTGGGGGCCAGCATCTCGGGCATGCCGGGCCCGCCCTTGGGCCCGAGGTAGCGCAGCACCATCACGTCACCGGCCACGATGCGCTTGGCCATGATCGCGGCCAGGGCCGACTGCTCGTCGTCGAAGACCCGCGCCGGGCCGGTCATCACCGGGTTCTTCAAGCCGGTGATCTTGGCCACGCAGCCTTCAGGTGCCAGGTTGCCGCGCAGGATCGCCAGGTGGCCCCGCGCGTACATTGGATTTGACAAGGGCCGGATCACGTCCTGCTGGGGCGACAGCTCCGGCACCTCGGCCAGATTCTCGGCCACGGTCTTGCCGGTGATGGTGATGCAGTCGCCGTGCAGCAGGCCGGCCTTCAATAACTGCTTCATCACCGCCGGGATGCCGCCGGCATGGTGCAGGTCGATCGCCAGGTATTTGCCGCTGGGTTTCAAGTCACACAGCACCGGCACCTTGCGCCGCACGCGCTCGAAGTCGTCGATCGTCCACTCGACTTCGGCGGCATGTGCGATGGCCAGGAAATGCAGCACCGCATTGGTCGAACCGCCGATGGCCATGATCACCGCCACCGCGTTCTCGATGCTTTTTTTGGTGACGATGTCGCGCGGCTTGAGGTCGGCCTTGACGGCCTCGACCAGCACCCGCGCCGCCTGCCGGGTGTGCTCGACGATCGGCTCCTCGACATTGGCCATCGTCGACGCGAACGGCAGGCTCATGCCCAGCGCCTCGAAGGCCGAGCTCATCGTGTTGGCGGTGTACATGCCGCCGCAAGAGCCGCTGCCCGGGATCGCGCGGCGCTCGATCTGGCAAAAGTCTTCTTCGCTCATGTTGCCGGCGCTGAACTGGCCGACGGCCTCGAACACGCTGACGATGTTCAGATCCTGACCCTTGTACCTGCCGGGCAGGATGGTGCCGCCGTAGACGTAGATCGCCGGCACGTTGGCACGCAGCATGCCCATCATGCCGCCGGGCATGTTCTTGTCGCAGCCACCGATCACCAGCACGCCGTCCATCCACTGGCCACCGACGCAGGTTTCGACGCAATCGGCGATGACCTCGCGCGAGACGAGCGAATACTTCATGCCCTCGGTGCCCATCGCCATGCCATCGGAAATCGTCGGCGTGCCGAAGGTCTGCGGGTTGGCCCCCGCTGCCTTGAGCGCATCGACCGCCGCGTCGGCCAGCTTCTGCAGCCCCGAGTTGCACGGCGTGATCGTCGAGTGGCCGTTGGCCACGCCGATCATCGGCTTGGCGAAGTCGCTGGTTTCGTAACCCATCGCGTAGTACATCGAACGGTTCGGCGCGCGGGCCACGCCTTCGGTGATCGTCTTCGAGCGGCGGTTGGCTTCGGTCATGCAGCAATCTCCTGGAGGGGCCGATCGAGATCAGCGTGGGGTCGTCGCGCGATTTTATGGGTCATCGCAATGGCAGGCTCCACAACGGGTGCGCGCGCAGCGGCGACAATCGCGGCCTGTTTGATGGAGTGACATTCTGATGCTAGTGCATCCGCAGTTCGACCCGATCGCGATTCAGCTCGGCCCGGTGGGCATCCACTGGTACGGCCTGACCTACCTGGTGGCCTTCGGCCTGTTCCTCTGGCTGGCCACCTTGCGCACGCGCCAGCCGCAGTACGCGCAGGCCGGCTGGAACCGCCGCGAGGTCGAGGACATGCTGTTCTGGGGCGTGCTCGGCGTGGTCATCGGCGGGCGCCTGGGCTATGTGCTGTTCTACAAGCCCGGCTACTACGTGGCCCATCCGCTCGAGGTGGCGATGGTCTGGAAGGGCGGCATGTCGTTTCACGGCGGCCTGCTCGGCGTGATCGGCGCGCTGGCGCTCTACGCCCGCCAGCGCGCGCGGCCGTTCTTCGAAGTCATGGACCTGATCGCGCCCTGCGTGCCGCTCGGGCTGGCCTCGGGGCGGGTGGGCAACTTCATCAACGGCGAGTTGTGGGGCCGCGCGGCTGACCCGTCGCTGCCCTGGGCGATGGTCTTTCCGCAGTCGGGCACGGCCATCGCGCGGCACCCGTCGCAGCTCTACCAGGTGGCGCTCGAAGGCCTGCTGCTGTTCGTGCTGCTGTGGCTGTATGCGCGCAAGCCGCGTGCGTTGGGCCAGGTGTCGGGCGTGTTCCTGATCGGCTACGGCGTGCTGCGGTTCACGGCCGAGTTCTTCCGCGAGCCCGACAACTTTCTCGGCCCGCTGGCGCTGGGCCTGAGCATGGGCCAATGGCTGTGCGTGCCGATGGTGTTGGCCGGCGCGGCGATCTGGCTGTGGGCCCGGCCGACGGCGTGAGGGCAAGGGGTCATGCGCCAGATCTTCCTCGATACCGAAACCACCGGCCTGAGCCCCGACAGCGGCGACCGCATCATCGAGATCGGCTGCCTGGAAATGCTCAACCGCCGCCTGACCGGCAACAACAAACATTTCTACCTCAACCCCGAGCGGCCGAGCAGCGAAGGCGCGGTCAAGGTCCACGGCCTGACTGATGAGTTCCTGGCCGACAAGCCGCTGTTTGCCGCCATCGTCGGCGAACTGCTGGCCTACCTGGCCGGGGCCGAGATCGTGATCCACAACGCCGCCTTCGACGTTGGCTTTCTCGACGCCGAACTCAAGCGCGTCGCGCGCCCGCGCCTGGCCGGCCAGGTGGCGCGCGTCACTGACACGCTGCTGATGGCGCGCAACCTGTACCCCGGCAAGTCGAACTCGCTCGACGCGCTGTGCAAGCGCCTGGAGGTCGACAACTCCAACCGCACGCTGCACGGTGCGCTGCTCGACGCCGGCCTGCTGGCCGAGGTCTATGTGCGCATGACGCGCGGCCAGGACTCGCTGGTCATCGAGGCGCAGGAAAGCAGCGGTGGCTCCATCGGCGTCGCGGCGGTCGACCTCAGCCGCTGTGCGCTGGCGGCAGTGACCGTTTCGGCCGACGAGTTGGCCGCGCACGAGGCCGTGCTTCTCGAGCTCGACAAGGCCAGCGGCGGCAAGACGCTGTGGCCCCGTCTGGCATAATCGCGCGCCTTGCTGCCCCACCGCAAGGCATCCCGAAGACCCGGATTCGGGCGGTTAACTCAGCGGTAGAGTGCCACCTTCACACGGTGGAAGTCGCAGGTTCGATCCCTGCACCGCCCACCATCGACAGCCAGCATTCGACGGCGCCTGCAGGCGCCGTTTCTTCGACCGGAGAACACGATGGCCCTGGCCTTGCACGACCGCGTTTTCGTCGTCACCGGTGGTTTCGGCACGCTCGGCCGCGCCTTGGCCGCCGTGCTGGGCGAGCAGGGCGCCAGGGTCGCCTTGCTCGACCGCGCGCAGCCACCTGCCGGCAGCATCGACACCGATCGCCGCTTGCTGCTCGGTGGCGTCGATCTCGGCACCGAGGGCGCGGCGCAGGCGGCGTTCGCGCTGGTGATGCAGCGCTGGCAACGCATCGATGGCCTGGTCAACGTCGCCGGCGGCTTTGCCTGGGAGACGCTGGCCGACGGCTCGCTGGCCACCTGGGACCAGCTGTACGCCATGAACCTGCGCAGCGCCGTGGCCGCGTCGCAGGCGCTGCTGCCGCACCTGGATGCCGGTGGGCGCATCGTCAACATCGGGGCCTTGGCGGCACTGAAGGCTGCCAGCGGCATGGGCGCCTACGCCGCGTCGAAGGCCGGCGTGATGCGCTTCACCGAAGCCCTGGCCGAGGAGTTGAAGGACCGCCGCATCACCGTTAACGCGGTGTTGCCGAGCATCATCGATACGCCAGCCAACCGCGTCGACATGCCGCAGGCCGACTTCGACCGCTGGGTCACGCCGCAGGCCTTGAGCCGCGTCGTTGCGTTCCTGTTGTCCGACGATGCCGCCGCGATCACCGGTGCCTGCCTGCCAGTTGTCGGGCGGGTCTGAGCGCCGCGAAGGTTCCGGATAGGACACCGCCGGTCTGCTCTGGCCGCCTGTCGCCGGTGACCTCGGCCCTGCTGGTCCTCAAGGTGTTCTCCGAAGAGGAGGCCGAGATCGGCATCAGCAACCTGGCCAAACGCCTGGGGCTAGCCAAGAGCACGGTACACCGGCTGGCCGTGACGCTGGCCGCCGAGGGCTTCCTCGAACAGAACGCCGACAACGGGCGCTACAGACTGGGCCTGTCGCTGTTCTCGCTCTGTGCCCTGGTGCGCCGGCGCATGGATCTGTCCAACAAAGCCCGTCCGCTGCTCGGCCTGCTGCGCGACAAGGCGCAAGAGGCGGTGCACCTGGCGATCCTGGCGCAGACATCGATCATCTACCTCTACAAGCTCGAGAGCTCGCAGGCGATCGGCATCCGTTCCTACATCGGTGCGCGCAAGCCGGCCTTCTGCACCGCCGAAGGTCGCGTGCTGCTGGCCTACGGCCCGCCCGAGGTGATCGCGGCCGTGTTGAAGGAAGGCCTGGTCGAGCGCACGCCGAAAACCGGCACCAACGCCGCCGCGCTCAAACGCGCGCTCGAACAAGCGCGGCTGAGCGGCTATGCCGTCGACGACGAAGAGAGCGAGGTCGGCATTCGCTGCCTGGCCGCGCCGATCCGCGACATTTCGGGCAAGGTCATCGCCGCCGTCGGCCTGGCTGGCCCGGTCCAGCGCCTGACGACGAAAGACCTGCGCGCGTTGGCACGCGATGTCATCGGCACGGCCGACGCGGTGTCGGCGCGGCTGGGCTACCGTTCGCGATGAGCGCTGTGGCCGAGCACCGTATCCGCATCGAGGATCATGTTTTCGGGCAGCGTCGTCGAGTATGTCGATGGCCGCGAGCCGCGCAACTTCGGTGATCTGGGCAAACTCTTCGGCGAAGCCTTGCGTGCGCGTCTTGCCGACGGTCGCGGCCTGCTGTCGATCGCCATGGGGGCAGCGGCGAATGACATGCCGCAGTTGCAGGCCGTGGCGCGTAGACGGCCAGGTTGCCAGTCTCCCGCCTCATGAGAAACAAAACGGGTTGATGGGCGGTTTCATGCAGGCATCGCCGTGGGCATGACTGCGAAGCCGAGCGCGGCGGCGCGGCGCTTGAGGGCGGCGATGCTGCGTTCGCGCTGCTGCTCTTCGTAGCGCTGCTGGCC
>JANOKY010000223.1:0-1890 GCA_031419635.1 Burkholderiales bacterium
GCCAACCGCGGCACCGCCGCCAGCAGCGTGCGGGTGTACTCATGCTGCGGCCGCTGCAACACTGCCTCGCCGGGCCCCTGCTCGACGATGCGCCCCGCCTGCATCACGGCCACATGGTCGGCGATGTACTCGACGACGCCGATGTTGTGGGTGATGAAGAGGTAGGCCAGGCCGCGATCGCGCTGCAGTTGTTCGAGCAGGTTCAGGATCTGTGCCTGCACGCTCACATCCAGCGCCGAGGTCGGCTCGTCGCAGACGATCAGCTTGGGCCGCACTGCGAGTGCGCGAGCGATGGCGATGCGCTGGCGCTGGCCGCCGCTGAACTCGTGCGGGAAGCGTTCGAGCGCTTCCTTGCGCAGGCCCACCTGGTCGGTGAGCTTTTCCAGGCGGGCTCGGCGCGTGGCGGCGTCCATGCCGGGGTGCAGCGCCGTGAGGCCTTCTTCGAGGATGTCGAACACGCGCATGCGCGGGTTGAGCGAAGAGAACGGGTCCTGGAAGATGATCTGGATGTCGCGGCGGGCGGCCTGCAATGCATCGCCTTGCATGTCAAACAGATTGCTGCCGCCGAGCCGGGCCTGGCCTTCGATCTCGGCCTGGCCGCGCAGCAGTTGCACGATGGCTTTGCCGGTGGTGGTTTTGCCGCAGCCTGATTCGCCGACCAGGGCCAGGGTCTGGCCGGGGTGGATGTCGAAGGAGATGCCGCCCACGGCGTCGAAGTAGCCGCTGATTCGCTGCAGCAGGCCTTTGCGGATGGGGAAGCGCACGCGCAGGTTCTGCACGGACAGCAGAGGCGTCAACGAAGCCGATCGGGCAGAGGTATCGAGGGCCGGAGCATTGCGCTGGCCCTTCGATACTTCAGGGCGAACGGTGGTTTGCGAAGCCCCTTGCGCGTAAAGCAAACAGCGCACGCTGCGCGTGGGTCCGAGCAGCGTCAACTCCGGCAGCGTCGTCGCGCAATGCGCCATCACGCTGGCGCAGCGCGGTGCGAAGCGGCAGCCGGTGAACGTCGTCGTCAGGGCCGGCACGGTGCCGGCAATCGCCGCCAGCGGCTCGCCGCGGCGCCCGGCATCGGGCAGCGCGCGCAGCAGCGCCTGCGCATAAGGGTGCTTGGGCGACTTGAAGAACTCGTCGGCGCTGGCCACTTCAATGATCTGGCCGGCGTACATCAGCGCCACGCGCTGGGCCATGCCGGCCACCACCGCCAGGTCATGCGTGATCAGCAACAGCCCCATGCCCTGCTCGCGCTGCAGGTCTCGCAGCAGGTCGAGGATCTGTTTCTGAATCGTCACGTCGAGCGCGGTGGTCGGCTCGTCGGCGATCAGGAAGTCGGGTTCGGTGGCCAGGGTCATCGCGATCATCACGCGCTGTTTCTGGCCACCGCTCATGCGAAACGGGTATTCGTCGATGCGCCGCTCGGGCTCGGGGATGCCGACACGTCTCAACCAATCGATGGCCTTGGCGCGCGCCGCGTTGCCGCGCAGCGCGGTGTGGGCTTCGATCGCTTCGACGATCTGCTGGCCGACCTTCATCACAGGGTTCAGGCTGGTGGCCGGCTCCTGGAAGATCATGCCAATGCGCCCGCCGCGCACGGCGCGCATCTGGCTCTCGGCCAGGGCCAGCGTGTCCTGGCCTTCGAGTTCGATGCGGCCGGCGGTGACGCGTCCGTTCTCGGGCAACAGGCGCATCAGCGCCAGCGCCGTCATGCTCTTGCCGCAGCCGCTCTCGCCCACCAGGGCGAAGGTTTCGCCGCGCTGGATTGAAAGGCGCAGGCCGTCGATGGCGCGCACGATGCCGGCCTCGCCGTCCAGGGCCACCTTGAGGTCTTGGATGTCAAGCATGGGCGGCCTGGTCCTTCGAACCCTCAGGACGAACGGGTTGCTTGCGCGTCGA
>JANOKY010000224.1:0-1676 GCA_031419635.1 Burkholderiales bacterium
TTTGACCACCACCTCGGGTGCGCCCTTGAGCAGGATGCGACCGCCATCCTGCGCGTGCAGGGTGGCCATGAACTGGTTCTCGGACTCGAACGGAATCGCGTCCAGGCGCTTGTGCTGTGCCCGCGCCTGCTCCACGTCCAGCGCCAACTTCTCTGCGGCGACGACGAGTGCGCCCTCGGTGGGATCGCCGTGGATCTTCCAGTGCCCGGCGTCGTTGGCCAGCGACGCATCGTTGCACAGCGCCCCGGCCAGCAGCAGATCCATCACCTCCGCCGGCAGCGCCGTGACGGGCGTCCCGCTGCGCAGCAACTCCCCCTTCGGCGCATAACCGACGCCCGACAAGGCCAAGGTGCCGGACGCGGGCGTCCAGATTTTCTGCACGGTCATCTCATTGCGGGTCAGGGTGCCGGTCTTGTCGGAGCAGATGACGGTGGTGGACCCGAGGGTCTCGACGGCCGGAAGCTTGCGCACCACGGCACTGCGCGCCGCCATGCGCTGCACGCCAATCGCCAGCGCGATGGTCACGATGGCCGGCAGACCTTCGGGGATGGCGCCGACCGCCAGCGCGACGGCGAAGATGACCGACTCACGCAGCGCCGGCAGCCATGCGACACCGGTCTCGGCCATGGCCCGCCAGGTTCCCAGCACCAGCATCGCCAGCGCGATGAGGGAGATAGCCACCGTGATGTAGAGGCCGATTTTGGCCAGCGCCTTGGTCAGCGGCGTCTGCAGATCGGTGGTCTCCCTGAGCAGGGTGGAGATGCGGCCGAGCTCGGTTCTGGCGCCGGTCTCGACCACCACGGCGGTGCCCGTGCCGTAGGTCACCAGCGTGCCGCCGAAGACCATGCAGCGGCGGTCGCCGATGCCCGACTCGGGCGCCACCGGGTCGAGGTGCTTTTCAGTCGGCACCGACTCGCCGGTCAGCGCCGCCTCTTCGATCTGCAGGCTGCGCATCTGGATGAGTCGCATGTCCGCCGGTACTTTGTCGCCGCTGGCAAGCAGGACCACATCGCCGGGGACCAGTTCAGCGGCCGCAAGGGTACACTTACGTCCCCCGCGCAGGGCGACGACGTTCTCCGGCACCATCAACGAGAGCGCCTCGATCGCCTTGCCGGCTTTGAACTCCTGCACAAAACCGATGATTGTGTTGAGCGCGACCACCACCAGGATCACCAGTCCGTTCTTGATCCCACCGGTCGGGTCGACGGCCATCGCCACCACCGCCGACACCAGCAGCACCCAGATCAGCGGGCTGTTGATCTGTCGCCAGATCAGATCGAGGGCGGTGTCGCCCTTGCCTCTGGGGATGACATTGGGCCCGTGGGACTTCAGGCGCTCCGCCGCATCCGCATGGCTGAGCCCTTCAGGACCGGTGCTGGTGTGTGCGAGCACATCATCGGCGCTCAGCACATGCCACAGTTGCCGCGTCCTCGTCGCAACTGCCTCGCTGCCGTCAAGCTTCACCGTAAACGTATTGCTCGTAAGGTTTGGCGGCATCGTTGCTATCGTGCCTGGGTTGCCTGGGTTCATTTTCGATGCGCTCCGATGGCAGATAGGGTTATAAGATTGACGGCATCGGCCTCGCAATTGTTTCTGGCGTCGGCGGCGAAGCCGACAGCGAATGCGAGGATGGATTTTTGATGCTCAGGGTTCATGACCAGTTTCCGAAAGTTCAA
>JANOKY010000225.1:0-3076 GCA_031419635.1 Burkholderiales bacterium
GCTGCGCCGCTGGCCGACCGCTTCTTCGTCATGGAGCACGGCCGCATCCTGCAGGAGTTCACCCAGGCACAGTTGCCCACCAACATCGATCGGCTGCACGAGTATCTGGGCGTGTGAACGCAGGTCCCCTTTTGTTCTTCCCCTTTCCACCAACTGACGGAGAATTCGAAATGAAACTGAAGAAAATTGCCGCCGCCTGCACCCTGGCGTGTGCCGCTTTGCTAGTCGCCGCCACCCCTGCACAGGCGCAGATTTCAGGCGACGCGATCCGCATCGGCATCATCACCGACATGTCCAGCCTGTACGCCGATATCGACGGCCCGGGCGGCATCGAGGCCATCCGCATGGCGATTGCCGATGCCGGTGGTGCCATCAACGGCAAGAAGATCGAGATCCTGTTCGCCGACCACCAGAACAAGGCCGACATCGCCGCGGCCAAGGCGCGCGAGTGGTTCGACACCCAGGGCCTGGACATGTTGATCGGTGGCACCAACTCGGGCACCGCGCTGGCCATGGCCAAGGTGGCGGCGGAGAAAAAGAAGCCCTTCCTCGTTGTCGGTGCGGCGTCGTCGGCACTGACCAATGACCAGTGCTCACCGTACACCGTGCATTGGGCCTACGACACCGTGGCGCTGGCCAAGGGCACCGGCAACGCGGTGGTCAAGGCGGGGGGCAAGAGCTGGTACTTCCTGACGGCAGACTATGCGTTCGGCGCGGCGCTGCAAAACGACACTTCGGCCGTCGTCAAGGCGGCTGGCGGCACCATTGTCGGTTCGGTCAAGCACCCGCTGTCGGCGAGCGACTTCTCCTCCTTCTTGCTGCAGGCGCAGTCGAGCAAGGCGCAGATCCTGGGCTTGGCCAACGCCGGCGGCGACACCATCAACTCGATCAAGGCCGCCAACGAGTTCGGCGTCACCAAGACGATGAAGCTGGCTGGCCTGCTGGTGTTCATCAACGACATCCACTCGATGGGCCTGAAGACCACCCAGGGCATGTACCTGACCGATAGCTGGTACTGGAACAAGGACGCCGATGCCCGCGCCTGGAGCCGCCGCTTCTTCGAGAAGATGAAGCGCATGCCGTCGTCGGTTCAGGCCGGCGACTACTCGGCGGCAACGCAGTACCTGGCGGCCGTCAAGGCCACCGGCACCGATGATGCCGACAAGGTGTTGGCACATATGCGCAAGACCAAGATCAACGATGTCTTCGCCAAGGGCGGCTACATCCGCGACGACGGCCGCATGGTGCACGACATGTACCTGATGCAGGTGAAGACGCCGGCCGAATCGACCGAACCCTGGGATTACTACAAGGTTGCCGAGGTCTTCAAGGGCGAGGCGGCGTGGCAGACCAAGGCCGACTCCAAGTGCGCGCTGTGGAAGTGACCCACCCCCGAAGCGGCTGCGCCGCTCCCCCTCAAGGGGGCGCCGCTGGCGGACCGGCAAAGCCGGATCCGCGGCGTCTGCTTGGCAACAGCCGCACGTCCTGCTGACGAAGGCAACATGGAGATCTTCGGCATCCCCCTGCAGGCCTTCCTCGGCCAGTTGATGCTCGGCCTGGTCAACGGGTCCTTCTACGCCATGCTCAGCCTCGGGCTGGCGGTGATCTTCGGCCTGCTCGGGATCGTCAACTTCGCGCATGGCGCGCTGTACATGATCGGGGCCTACGTGGCCTACCTGAGCCTGGAAAAACTCGGGCTGAACTACTGGGCGGCGTTGTTGCTGGCGCCGCTGGCGGTGGGCGCGCTGGGGGCGTTGATCGAGCGCACGATGCTCAAGCACCTGTACCGCATCGACCCGATCTACAGCCTGCTGTTGACCTTTGGCCTGGCTTTGATCGCCGAGGGCGTGTTCCGCGACCTGTTCGGCGTTTCGGGCCAGCAGTACCCGGTGCCCGAGTTGTTGCAGGGCGCCACCAACCTCGGCTTCATGGTGCTGCCGAACTACCGCGCCTGGGTGGTGGTGGCGTCGCTGACGGTCTGCCTGGGCACCTGGTTCGTGATCGAGAAAACGCGCCTGGGCGCGACGCTGCGCGCCGGCACCGAGAACCCGGCGCTGGTTCAGGCCTTCGGCATCAATGTGCCGCTGATGGTCACCCTGACCTATGCCGGCGGCGCGGCGCTGGCGGCGATTGCCGGCGTACTGGCCGCGCCGGTGATCCAGATCACGCCGCTGATGGGCAGCAACCTGATCATCGTTGTGTTTGCGGTGGTGGTGATCGGCGGCATGGGCTCGATCCTCGGCTCGATCATCACGGGAGTGCTGCTCGGCCTGATCGAGGGCCTGACCAAGGTCTTCTACCCCGAGGCCTCGAGCATCGTCGTCTTCGTCATCATGGCCATCGTGCTGATGGTCCGGCCTGCCGGCTTGTTCGGCAAGGAGAAGTGAAATGAGCTTCTCCATCAAGCGCGCGGCACGCTGGGCTTGGGGCGCAGGGCTGGTCTTCCTGCTCGCGGCGCCATTCATCGGCGTCTACCCCGTGTTCCTGATGACGGCGCTGTGCTTCGCCATCTTTGCCTGCGCCTTCAACCTGCTGCTCGGCTACACGGGCCTGCTGTCCTTCGGCCACGCCGCCTTCATGGGCTCGGCGGCCTATGCCACCGGCTGGCTGGTGCGCAGCGCGGGCTGGTCGCCCGAACTGGGCCTGTTGGCCGGGGTCGTGGTCGCGGGGGCGTTGGGTCTGGTGGTCGGCCTGATCGCGATCCGCCGCCAGGGCATCTACTTCGCGATGGTCACGCTGGCAATGGCGCAGATGATCTACTTCGTCTGCCTGCAAGTACCCTTCACCGGCGGTGAAGACGGCCTGCAGGGGGTGCCGCGCGGCAGCCTGTTCGGCGTGCTGCCCTTGCAAAGCGATCTGGTGCTGTATTACGTGGTGCTGGCGATCTTCGTTGCGGTGTTCCTGGCGATCATCCGCATCGTCCATTCGCCCTACGGCCAGGTGCTCAAAGCGATTCGCGAGAACGAGCCGCGCGCGATTTCGCTCGGCTACGACGTCGATCGCTACAAGCTGCTGGCCTTCGTGCTGTCCACCGCCATTGCGGGCCTGGCCGGATCATTGAAGACCCTGGTGCTCG
>JANOKY010000226.1:0-2670 GCA_031419635.1 Burkholderiales bacterium
ATCCAGACCGTGATGCGCCGCTATGGCGCCGCCAACCCCTACGAGCGCCTTAAAGAATTGACGCGCGGCAAGACCATCACGCGCCAAGCCATCGCGGCCTTCATCGATACGCTGGCTGAAGTACCGGCTGCCGAGCGCGAACGCCTGAAGGCGTTGACGCCCGCCAGCTACACCGGCCTGGCCAGGCCACTGGCCGCGCGCATCGACGTCCGGCAGCCCGGCTGCAAAGGCTGATACGGCGGGGCCCGTTCCCTAGAATCGGCCCCATGCAATTCATCCAAGGCTTGGCCGCGGCACAGCGGCGGCATGATTCGCTGCTGTGTGTCGGCCTGGACCCCGAGCCCGAGCGCTTCCCCGAACCCTGGCGTGGCGAGCCGGCGCGCATCTTCGATTTCTGCTGCGCAATCGTCGATGCCACCAAGGATCTGGTCTGCGCCTACAAGCCGCAGATCGCCTACTTTGCGGCCCATCGCGCCGAAGACCAGCTCGAACGCCTGATGGCCTACATCCGCCGCGTTGCGCCCGATCTGCCGGTGATCCTGGATGCCAAACGCGGCGACATCGGCAGCACCGCCGAGCAGTACGCGCGCGAGGCCTTCGTGCGCTACCAGGCCGATGCGGTGACCTTGTCGCCCTTCATGGGCTTCGATTCGATCGAGCCCTATCTGGCGTATGACGGCCGCGGCCTGATCCTGCTGTGTCGCACTTCCAACCCGGGCGGCGACGACTTGCAGGCGCAGACTCTGGCCAACGGCGATCGGCTCTTCGAGCACATCGCCAAACTCGCTTCCGGGCCGTGGAACCGGAGCGGCCGGCTCGGCCTGGTGGTCGGCGCCACCTTCCCGGCCGAAGTCGCGCGGGTGCGCGAACTGGCGCCTACCGTGCCGCTGCTGATCCCGGGCATCGGTGCGCAGGGCGGCGATGCCAGCGCCACGGTTGTGGCCGGCTGGCGGCCCACCGGCCCGATCGTCGTCAACTCGTCGCGCGCTGTTTTGTATGCCGGTGGCGGCGAGGGTTTTGCGCTGGCTGCGCGCGCTGCCGCGCGGGCCACGCGCGATGTGTTGGCTGCGGCGCGGCGCTGATCCGCGCTGCTCGCAGCGATGATCGAAGCGGCCACCACAACTGCCAAAGCGCCGGCGATGCAGCCCGCTGGAGAGGCCCGCCTGCTGCGCCGCTTCATGGTTTTGGGGCTGGCCTGTGCCTGCGCCCTGGCGCTGATGTACCTTGCCCTGGCGCTGGCCAGCGACAGCGGCGCGGGTCGCGCCGGCTTGGCGGCCGCGGTCTGCGCCGTGTTGGCCGCGGTGTATGGCTGGCTGGCGATGGCGCCGAAGCGCCTGGCCCTGTTGCCTGCCGTCATCTGGGCGGTGGCCTCGACGATGGTGGCCGCCGACACGGTGGCCGTGACGGGAGGCGACGGCGTGCGCTCGCTGGGATTGGCCTTCGTCCCCTTGCTCGTCGGCGCCGCCATTGCCGCCGTCGGCTCGCGGCGGTGGCTGCTGCTGCTGCCGGCGGCGCACGGGCTGACGCTGCTGCTGCTGGCGCTGGCCCAAGTGGCGGGATTGTTGGGGCCGCCGACCGCTGCCGCGCTGCTGCTACCGGCACTCGTCACACAGGCCGCGCTGACGATCGTCGGCGTGCTTGTGGGCCAGTTGCTGCGCCACTCGATCGAGCGCTCGCTGGCGCGGGCGGCGCTGCGCGAGCAGCGCTTTGCCGGGCTGCTCGCGGTGGCGGCCGACTGGTACTGGGAGATGGATGCGCAGTTTCGCTTCACGCATGTGTCGGAGCACGCCGGCCGTTCGGGCCTGCGCGCCTCGCGCCGCCTGGGCAAGGCGCCTTGGCAGATCGACGGCTTCGGCCTCGACGCGAGTGCGATGGACGCACACCGGGCAGACCTCGAGTCGCACCAGCCGTTTGCCGATTTGCTGTTGCAGCGGGCCGGTGCCGGCGGCCAGCCGCATTGGTATTTCGTGAGCGGCCGGCCGCGCCTGGACGAGCGCGGCGTTTTTCTCGGCTACTGGGGCGTCGGCCGCGATATCACGGCCGATAAATTGGCAGAGCGGGTCCGCGCGGCAACGGAGGCGCGCTACCGCGAGCTGTTCGCGCGTTCGCCGTCGCCGCTGGTGCTGCACCGCGATGCCGTTGTGCTCGACGCCAACACCGCCGCGCTGGCGCTGTTCGGCGTTGCCGACGCGGCCACCCTGATCGGGCGCGAGCTGCTCGACTTCTATGACGACACCGACGGCTCACGCCAGCTCGCTGCCGAGCGCGTGCTGGCCTTGCGCGGGCTGCCGATGGGTGAGTCGATGCCGGCGCACCCGTTCGTGCTGCGCTCCGCGCGCGGGCGCCGCATCGTGGCCCAGGTCACCAGCGTCAAGGTCGATGCCGACGGCGGACCGGCGATCCTGTCGATCTACCACGACGACACCGAGCGCTTGCGCGCAGAGGCCGCACGCAAGCGCTCCGAAACGCTGATGACGCACCTGGTCGCCAGCAGCCCCGACCTGATCGCGCTGACCGACATGGCCACCGGCCGCTACGTGATGGTCAATGACGCGTTCGGGCGGGCCACCGGCTGGACCCGTGGCGAAGTCATCGGCAAGACGTCGCTCGACCTCGGCATCTGGGCCAATGCCGAGGCGCGCCAGCGCTTCGTGCAAATCGTCGACGAGC
>JANOKY010000227.1:0-1792 GCA_031419635.1 Burkholderiales bacterium
GGTGGTCGGCACACCCTCGATGTCGATGCTGTCCTTGACGGCGAACGGCACGCTGAAGGTCTGCCGCCCCACGAGGCCACCGACGGCGAGCAGCGCCATCAGGTAGGGCAGCATGATCAGCAGCGCGTTCGGCACATTGACGCCCATCGCGGGCAGCTGAAATTGCAGCGCGGTGGCAGCACCAAAAAACAGGCAGGCCAGCACCGTGCGGCCGATCTTCCAGTTGCCGAAGATCACCGCCGCCAACGCCAGGTAGCCGGCACCGCTGGTCATGCCTTCGGTGAAAGTGTGGATGTCGCCGATGGACAAGAAGCAGCCGGCCAGCGCCGACATCACGCCGCAGAACAGCACCGCGCCGTAGCGAATGCGCGTGACCGACACGCCCGACTTGTCGACCGCCCTCGGCTCGGCCCCGGCCGCATGCACCGCCAGGCCGATGGCGGTGTAGCGCATCACCCAGGCAGTGGCCACCACGATCAGCAGCGCGGCATACAGCAGCCAGGTCAGGCGGAACACCGCGTCGCCGAAGATGGGCAGGTCGCCCAGCCACGGCGGCGACCATTTGCCCAGGCCGGGAATCTCGGTGCGCGAGCGGCTGCCGAGGATCGCGCGGTAGGCGGTGGTCGTGATGCCCAGCACCAGGATGTTGATGCCGATGCCGGTGACGATCTGGTTCGCGCCCAGCGTGTTGCTGAGCCAGGCCTGCAGCAGCGCCACCGGAATCACCGCCAGCACGCCGATCAGCAAGCCCAGCAACGGGCTGCCGGTGTACAGCGAGGCCATGGCACCGGCGAAGGCACCGGTCAGCATCATCCCTTCGACGCTCATGTTCAGCACACCGGCGCGCTCGCTCACCAGTTCGCCGGTGGCGGCCAGCAACAGCGGCAGCGCCAGCCGCAGGCTCGACCCGATGAACACCGCCAGCATTTCTTCTGTCATCTGGTGCTTTCGCGGCCGCGCAGCCAGTACGCCGCCCCGGCCAGCGTCACGATGATCAGCCCCTGGATGATCAGCACCAGCGCGCTCGGCACCGAGGCGGCCATTTCCATGTTGATGCCGCCCGAGCGCAGGAAGCCGAACAGCAGGGCGCTGGCCATCACGCCCAGCACCGAGCCGCGCGCCAGCAGGCCCACCACCAGACCGTCGAAACCGTAGCCCGACGAGAAGCGCGCCTTCAGGCTGTACTGGTCGCCTTGCAGCATGAAGGCACCGGCCAGGCCACCGAAGGCACCGGCCACGAACAGCGCCAGCACGATGCTCGACTGGATCGGGATGCCCGCCCGCCGCGCGGCCACGGCGTTCAAACCCAGTGCGCGCAGCCGCACGCCGAACGCCGTCTTGTCCAGCACCACGAAGACGATCAGCGCCAGCACCAGCGCGCCCAGCAGGCCGATGTGCAGCGGCGTCGACGCATCGGTGCCGAGCAGCGGCAGCTTGGTGATGTCGGGGATTTCTTTCGACTCCGGTAGCGTGGCGGTTACGTGTTCACGGGGTACGACCGAAGCCACCCGTCACCTCGAAGCGACGGCAGTCGCGGCGGCTTGAAGTAATCGTTGCAAGTCATTGATTTGATTGCGACACTCCGTCGGTGCAGACCAAGCCGACAGGTACAGCGGGCCCGGAATCGCCAGACGCGGCGATGGCGCAACTACCGCAGACCGTGCCGGAGTGCCACGCAGTGATCGCGCAGTGGGTCGAGCGAGTGAAGTTGCTCCAAGAGCGCGTCAATCTCGACTCCAACAACTCGTCCAGGCCGCCGTCGTCGAACGGGCCGGGCCAGATGAACCGGGCG
>JANOKY010000228.1:0-2242 GCA_031419635.1 Burkholderiales bacterium
CAGGTCGGCCGCCTGGACGACGCCCGATTGCGCGAACGGCAGCGTCTCGAATCGCAGGTGGCCGAGCGCACCAGTGAACTAAGTGAACTGGCCTCGTACCTCATGACCGCCCGGGAGGACGAGCGCGGCCGGCTGGCCCGCGAGCTGCATGACGAGCTGGGCGCCTTGCTGTCCACCATCAAGCTCGATCTGGCGCGCACGCGGCGAATCGTCGACCTGCCTGCGCTCGCGCAGGAGCGGCTGGCGTCGATCGACAAGCGACTGAACGACGGCATTGCACTCAAGCGCCGCATCATCGAAAACCTGCGGCCTTCGGCGCTCGATCACCTCGGCCTCACCGACAGCCTGGCGCTGCTGTGCCGCGAAAGCGCCGAGGTGCTGGGTGTGCCGGTGCACGAAAACCTCGAACCGTTTTCGATGGCGCGCGACCGCGAGTTGACGGTCTACCGCCTGGTCCAGGAAGCACTGACGAATGCGGCCAAGTACGCGCATGCCAGCGCGGTCTTCGTGAGCTGTCGGCGTGAGGGTGACGAGGTGGTGGTCGAGGTCAGCGACGACGGCCGCGGCTTCGACCCGGCCGTCGTGGTTGTCGGACAGCACGGGCTGGCCGGCATGCGCCTGCGGCTGGAGGCCCATGGCGGCAGCATCGCCGTGCAGTCGTCGCCGGGCCGTGGCACGAAGGTGAAGGCGCGGATGCGCGCGCTGCCCCGCGAAGCCGAGACTGGCGACGCTGGCGCAGCCAGCGTTTCAGTGGCCATGCCGTGACGCGCCGCGGGCGCGCCCGATGCAGAGGTGCTCAGGCCGCTGCCGAGCCGCCGGGATCGTTGCGCAGGCGCACGCAGTAGGCCAGCAGCGCATCGAGGTCGGTGGATTTGTCGAACACTTCGTCGGCACCGATCGAGCGGCACTTCTGCCGCATCGGCTCGGTGGCGTAGTTGGTCAACACCACCCGGCGCGCGTGCGCTGGCAAGCCGTTGGCCGCCCTGAGCACGCCCAGCCCCGAGCCCGACCGCAAGAAGATGTCGACGATCAGCAGATCGACTTCGTGCGCATGCGTTGCCAGCCATTTCACGGCGCTGCTTTCATCGGCGGCGACGCCGACGACCTTGACGTCGCCCCACTCCTCGAGCGTCGGCACCAGCGACTCGAGAATGATCGCGCTGTCTTCGACGATGAACGTGCGCAAATGCTGCATGGGTGAAGGGTGAAACCTCGGTGGCATTTTGGTGCAGTGGCCGCGCGAGTGCGACCGGCAGGCGCCGCGAGCCGTTGCATCCTTCACGCCCTTGGCGATTCCGCCTCGATGGCCTTGTGCCCCGCAGGTGACATGCAGGCCCCGCAGAATCGATCGGTGGCAAGGCGATTTTCAAACACCGCGGCGGCGTGTATACGCCCCGTTTGGGCTGAGGTATCGAAGCCCCTCGCGACCGCCCGCTCTTGCGTGCTGGCATCGGCGCGAGGAGGGCGTCGGTCGCGCGCCTCGCGAAGCGCGGTGGAGCCGCAGACACGGCTGTGTTCGACATCGCACTGATGTACGCTAGCGAACAGAACCCATGCCGCGCTTTGCCTACACTGGCGTACGGCACCAGGATTCACCTGCCCCGGCCAGACGCTTTGACCGCCACCTTCGACCCCCGCACCAACCACCTGCTGGCCGCGCTGCCCGAAGCGGATTGGCAGCGTTGGCTGCCGCAGCTCGAGCCGGTCAAGCTGGCGCTCGGCGAGGTGCTGTACGAATCGGGTGGCACGCTTTCGCATGTCTACTTCCCCACCTCGGCCATCGTCTCCCTGCTCTACGTCATGCAGAACGGCGCCGCGGCCGAGATTGCGGTGGTGGGCTTCGAGGGCGTCGTCGGCATCTCGCTGTTCATGGGCGGCGAGTCCACGCCCAGCCGGGCGGTGGTGCAGAGCGCCGGCCAGGCTTTTCGGCTGCCGGCGGCGGCCATCAAGAGCGAGTTCAAGCGTGCGCCGGTGCTGCACCTGCTGCTGCGCTACACCCAGGCGCTGATCACGCAGATGTCGCAAACGGCGGTCTGCAACCGCCACCATTCGCTCGACCAGCAGCTCTGCCGCTGGTTGCTGCTGAGCCTGGACCGGCTGCACGGCAACGAGCTGGCGATGACCCAGGAGCTGATCGCCAACATGCTCGGCGTGCGGCGCGAGGGAGTCACCGAGGCCGCGGGCAAGCTGCAGAAGTCCGGGGTCATCAGCTATCGGCGCGGGCACATCAAGGTCCTCGACC
>JANOKY010000229.1:0-1735 GCA_031419635.1 Burkholderiales bacterium
CACTTGGCCACGTCGAAGAACGCGTCCGCAGCGAAGGTCACCTTCTCGCTCACCGGCGCCGGGGGCGGCGGGGGCGGTGGGGGTGGCGGCGGCGGGGGAGCCGGAGCGGGCGGGGGAGGCGGCGGCGGGGGAGCCGGCGGCGGCGGGGGCGGCGGTGGCTTCAGCGCGCCATCGCAGTTTTCGGCAGCGGTTGCCGGGGTCCAGAAGCCGTTACGCCAGCAAAGCTCGTTGGTGCCGTTCTTCCAGGTGATGCCATCGACGTTGCGCCAGTTGTCGATCGTCTTCGGTGCCATGCCGGTGTGGCCAGCAGCAAGCGCGGCGATCGGGGCGGCAAGCGCGGCGGACGCGAAGAGCATCGCGACCTTGTTCAATTTCTTCATTGATTGTCCTCTCAAGGAAAGCCGCAGTTGCCTGCGAAACGTCCGAATCGGAAGCAAGATAACCTGGCAAACGCCCGGTTTGGCGAGCGCTCACCACCGACCGACTTATTGTGCCAGAGGTTATTCGGTGGGCTGCATTTTGGCCCGTACCACCGCCGCCTGCCGCCTCATTGTTGCGTGAGTGCTACAGCCGCCGCCGAATAGAATCTCCCCTTCTCTGTGCGACCGCGACCCACGCAGCGCCGCTTTCCCTCCTCGCACCTATGACCTCCTTCGCCAAGGAAACCCTGCCTGTCAGCCTCGAAGAGGAGATGCGGCGCTCGTACCTCGACTACGCCATGAGCGTGATCGTCGGCCGCGCGTTGCCTGACGCGCGTGACGGCTTGAAACCGGTGCACCGGCGCGTGCTGTTCGCGATGCATGAGCTGAACAACGACTGGAACCGTCCGTACAAGAAGTCGGCCCGCATCGTCGGCGACGTGATCGGCAAGTACCACCCGCATGGCGACACCGCCGTGTACGACACCATCGTGCGAATGGCGCAGGATTTTTCGCTGCGCCACATGCTGGTCGATGGCCAGGGCAATTTCGGCTCGGTCGACGGCGACAACGCCGCGGCGATGCGCTACACCGAAATCCGGCTGTCGAAGATCGCCCACGAGATGTTGGAAGACATCGACAAGGAAACCGTCGATTTCGGTCCCAACTACGACGGCTCGGAGCGCGAGCCGCTGGTGCTGCCGAGCCGGCTGCCCAACCTGCTGGTCAACGGCTCGGCCGGAATCGCGGTGGGCATGGCCACCAACATCCCGCCGCACAACCTCAACGAAGTCGTCGATGCCTGCCTGCACTTGCTGAAGAACAGCGAGGCGACGATCGAGGAGTTGATGGAGATCATCCCGGCGCCCGACTTCCCCACGGCAGGAATCATCTACGGCGTCAATGGCGTGCGCGAGGGCTACCGCACCGGCCGCGGCAAGTTGGTGATGCGCGCCAAGTGCCACTTCGAGGACATCGACAAGGGCTCGCGCCAGTCGATCATCGTCGACGAAATCCCGTACCAGGTGAACAAGAAGACCCTGCTCGAGCGCATGGCCGAGCTGGTGCATGAGAAGAAGATCGAAGGCATCAGCCATATCCAGGACGAGAGCGACAAGTCCGGCATGCGCGTGGTGATCGAGTTGAAGCGCGGCGAAGTGCCCGAGGTGGTGCTGAACAACCTGTACAAGCAGACCCAGCTGCAAGACACCTTCGGCATCAACATGGTGGCGCTGATCGACGGCCAACCGAAGCTGTGCAACCTCAAGGAATTGCTGGCGGTGTTCTTGGAGCACCGGCGCGAAGTGGTGACTCGC
>JANOKY010000230.1:0-4804 GCA_031419635.1 Burkholderiales bacterium
ACTGGCGCCGCCCAGCGCCAGCACGGTACTTTGCGCCGGCACCAGCACCTCGCCCTGCGGCGCGTTGAAGCGCAGCGCGCCGACGGCGTCCCAGCCGAGCCAGCGGTGACGCATGTGAAAGACGACGCCGCGTGCGCGCAGCCGGTGCAGCCAGGCGCGCAGCAGCGGCGCGGCTTTCAGGTCTTGCGGGAAGACGCGGCCGGAGCTGCCGACGAAAGTGTCAACGCCCAGCGCCGCGGCCCAATCGCGCAGCGCCTGCGGCGAGAGTTCGTCGAGCCAGCACGCCACCTGCGGCGCACGCGGTCCGTAGCGCGACGCGAACGCCGGCAGGGCCTCGCTGTGGGTGAGGTTCAGCCCGCCCTTGCCAGCGAGCAGGAACTTGCGGCCGACCGAGGGCATCGCATCGAACAGCTCGACAGCGATACCCGCCTGCATCAGAACCTCGGCCGCCATCAAGCCCGCGGGACCACCACCGATGACGACAGCAGCGAGCGGTGGGGGCAGCGGTTCGGCGTCGATCATGGAGCGGCATGGTGCCACGCGTGTCAGGATCGGCCGCGCCGCACGACGAAGGCGCATCATCACTGCGCTGGGAGCCGCCATGAATGCCCTGACCCGTATCGCCCTCGCTGCCGCCCTGCTGCCCGCCGCCGCGCTGGCGCAAGCGCCACAAAGCTGCGAGGCACGTTCGGCCACGCAGCCGCCGGCCATCGTCGAGCTCTACACATCGGAGGGTTGCAGTTCATGCCCACCGGCCGACCGCTGGCTGTCGACATTGAAGGGCCGCAGCGACGTGATCGCGCTGGCCTTCCACGTCAACTACTGGGACCGCCTGGGCTGGCCCGACCGCTTCGCCACCCCGGCCACCACCGAGCGCCAGCACCAACAGGCGCAGACCAGCGGATCGAGCTACGTCTACACCCCGCAGGTGGTGCTCAACGGCCGCGACTGGCGCAACTGGAGCGGCACGGCTCCCACCAAGCCGCCAATCAGCAGCGTGGCGCTGGCCTTGCATCGCGACGGCAGCACGGTGACGGCCAGCATCGGCGCCGGCAGCGAGCGCCTGGCCGGCTACTGGGCGGTGCTCGAAGACGGGCACAGCAGCCGTGTCAAGGCGGGAGAGAACGCGGGCGAGACCTTGAAGCACGATCATGTCGTCACCCTGTACAAGCCGGTCGAGGCCTGGGCCTCGCGCGACGCCGCCAAGCAGTTGACGCTGGCCCTGCCGGCGGCCAGCGCGGGCGCCGCGCGGCGCGTCGTCTTCGTCGTCACCGACGCCGCCTCGCAGCGGCCGGTGCAGGCGCTGGCGCTGGGCTGCTGAGACGGGCGGGTGACGCGCATTGACAGCGTGGTGGCGGTCACGCAGAATGGACTAAGTTAGTCCACCTCCCGCCATGGCATGACCACCATCAACATCCACGACGCGAAGACCCATTTCTCGCGGCTGATCGAGCGGGCCAGCGCAGGCGAAGACGTCGTCATCGCCAAGGCCGGCAAGCCGGTGGCGCGCCTGGTGCGGTACGTCGAAGCTGGCACGCCGCGCCGCCTGGGCCTGATGGCCGGCCAGTTCAGCGTGCCCGATGACTTCGATTCGATGGGCACTGACGAGATCGCGGCCCTGTTCGAGGGCCGGTAGCCCGCATGCAATTGCTGCTCGACACGGATGTGCTGCTGTGGGCCATGCTCCGATCGCCTTTGCTCGGCGCGCGGTCGATCGCGTTGCTCGAGTCGCGCGAACACGAGGTGTATTTCAGCGCGGTGAACATCCTCGAGATCGCGATCAAGGCCGGCCTGGGCCGGCCTGACTTCGATGCCGATGCGCAGGCAGTGGCGACCAACGCCACCGCGGCCGGCTTCATGCCCTTGGCCGTGGGCGTGCACCACGCCGCCAACCTGCGCTTGCTGCCGCCCCTGCACAAGGATCCGTTCGACCGCCTGCTGTTGTCGCAGGCCCAGATCGAAGGCATGACGCTGCTGACCCGCGACGCGGCCGTGCTGCGCTACGGCGCGCTGGCCATGGCGATCTGACCGCAGCGCGGCTACTGCAGCTCGATGCCGGCCTTCTTCACCAGCTTGGCGTACTTGTCCTTCTCGCTGCGGAAATAGGCCTGGGCAAACTCCGTCGTGCTGATGGCGATGGTGTTGCCCTGCTTGGCCATCGTGTCCTTGACGGCCGGGTCGTTGAAGGCCGCAACCAGCGCGTCGTGCACGCGCTTCACGTCGGCCGCGCTCATGCCCTTGGGGCCGAGCACGCCGAACCAGGCTTCGACCCCGTAGACCGGCGTGCCCTGTTCGGCGATGGTCGGGATCTCGGGCGCGGCCGGCGTGCGCTGCGCCCCGCCGACGCCGATGGCGCGCAGCGCGCCGCTCTTGATGTGCTGCTGCACGCTGGGCAGGGCCACGGTGGCGAAATCGATCTGGCCGCCGATCAGGTCGGTGACCATCGGGCCGACGCCCTTGTAGGGGATGTGCTTGGCGCTGGCCCCGACCTCGTCGATGTACATCTCGCCGGCCAGGTGCAGGATGGTGCCGTTGCCGCCCGAGCCGTAGTTGAGCTGGCCGGGCTTGCTCTTGAGCAGGGCGACGAACTCCTTGTGGTTGGTGGCCGCCACCTTGGCCGGGTTGACCACGATCACGATCGGCGTGGCGCCCACCACCGCGATCGGCGTGAAGTCACCCGGCAGGTCGAACGGCAGCGTCTTGTACACGCTGGGAAAAATCACCACGTTGTTCGACACCACCGACAGCGTCATGCCGTCGGGCGCCGCGCGCGTGAGCGCCTGCAGGCCGACGATGCCACCGGCACCCGGCTGGTTGTCGACCACCACCGCGAAGCCCAGCGCCTTGGCCAAGGCCGGCTGCGCCGCGCGGGTGATCGCGTCGACACCCGAACCGGTGGCGTTGGGCAGGATGAACCTGACGGTCTTTTCGCCGACCTGGGCCAACATTGCGGCCGACAGCAGCGCCATCGCGCTGCCGAGCAGTGCCCTGCGTTTGAAAAGGAATGCCATGGGTGTCTCCGGCGATGCGCCTCAGGCCACCACGGCCTGGGTCTTGAGTTGATCGATCTGTGCGGCGCTGTAGCCGATGCCGGCGAGCAACTCTTCCGTGTGCGAGCCGAGCACCGGTGGGTCCATGCGCACGCCCAGGCGCTCGCCAGCCAGCGTCAGCGGGAACAGCGTCGTCTTCACGGTCAGGCCGGCGCGCTCTCCATCGGGCAAGACCACATCCGCCAAACCGCCGGTGGCCAGCAGATGCGGGTCGTCGTACAGCTCTTCGGGCTTCCTGATCGGCGCGAACGGCAGGCCCACCTGCTCGAAACGCGCAGCCAGCTCCGCCGCCGTGAAGCGCACCAGCCGCTCGGCCAGCAGCGGCAGCAGCGTGCCGCGCTGCTCGACGCGCAGGTTGTTGCTGGCCAGGGCCGGATCGTTCTTCAGGTCGTCGAAGCCGAGTGCGTCACAGAAGGTCAGCCATTGCGCATCGCTCACTGCGGCCAAAAAAATCTGTTCGCCGTTCTTGACGGTGAAGACATCGTAGATGGCCCAGGGGCTGATGCGCGCGGGCATTGGCGCGGCGGGCTGGCCGCTCATCGCGTACTGCAGCATGTGCTGGCCGACCAGGAAGACGTTGTTCTCAAAGAGGGCCGACTGCACCTCCATGCCGCGCCCCGTGATGCCGCGCTGGATCAGCGCACCGAGCACGCCGATGGCGCCGAACAGCCCGCCCATGATGTCGTTGACGCTGCTGCCGGCGCGCAGCGGGTCACCCGGCCTGCCCGTCATGTAGGCCAGGCCGCCCATCATCTGCACGACTTCATCGAGCGCGGTGCGGTGCTCATAGGGGCCGGGCAGGAAGCCCTTGTGGCTGGCGTAGATCAGGCGCGGGTTGACCTTGGCCAGGGTCTCGTAGTCGAGGCCGTACTTGAGCATCGTGCCGGGCTTGAAGTTCTCAGCCACCACGTCGGCACTCGCCGCCAGCTTGCGCGCCACGGCTGCGCCCTCGGGCGTGTGCAGGTCGACTGCGATGCTCTTCTTGTTGCGGTTGAACATCGGGAAGAAACCGGTGCCGGCGCCGAGCAGCCGCCGCGTGCGGTCGCCGTCGATCGGCTCGACCTTGATGACCTCGGCGCCGAGGTCGGCCAACACCATGCCGCAGGTCGGGCCCATCACCATGTGGGTGAATTCCACCACCCGCAGCCCGGCCAGGGGTTGAGGTGTGTTGTCGTTGTTCATGCCGCCGCCATTGTCGGCGGCAACCGGCTCGGGCGGTCGACAAGCTCGGGACTACATCAGTCGGCGCCTGCGGCCACGGGCACCGCTTGCGGCCGGCATCACGGCGCGATGGGACGGCCTGCGCCGACCGGGTCGAGCTCTTCGTACGTGTCAATGGGGGCGTCGTGCAATGCGCTCGGCTCGTGCATCTGCACTCCCGCGTCGGCAAGGGCCGGCCGGGCCTGCTGCCTGGATTCGATCGGCGCGGCCTGGAGTTCGGTCGCTATATCGGCCATCACCGTCGGCTCGTCATGCACCGTGCGCAGCACCAGGTAGCCCAACGCAAGCGCCGCCGCCATCACGGGAATCGTCAAAATGCGCGACGCCACGTCGCCGATCTGCGGCTGACGCCATTTTTTATAGAACGACATGCTGTTCTCCCCGGGGTCTGGAGCAGCGACCGATTCGTTGCCCTCACCTGCCCGTACGCGGGTGTTCGCCGAAAGCGGACATGCCGTTTTGCCTCAGCGGCGGGAAGCGGCGAGCGTCTCGGCCAGGGCGCGTTGCGCCTGGGCCAGCCACAGGCTGCCCGG
>JANOKY010000231.1:0-2555 GCA_031419635.1 Burkholderiales bacterium
ACGACGCGATCGGCGCCACGCTGATCAAGAACGTGGGCGTCATCCACCAGAATTTCCTGCCGCAGGGCCTGCTGGGCGCGTCGACGGAGAAGCCCTACAAGCTGGACGTGGCCAAGGCCAAGGCGCTGCTGGCCAAGGCCGGGCACCCGAACGGCTTCAAGGTGACCATCGACATGCGGTCGATCCAGCCGGTGCAGGGCATCACTGAGGCCATCCAGCAGACGATGAAGCAGGCCGGCATCGAGATGGAAATCCTGCCCGGCGATGGCAAGCAGACGCTGACCAAGTACCGCGCCCGCACCCACGACATCTACATCGGCTCCTGGGGCGCCGACTACTGGGATCCGCACACCAATGCCGACACCTTCGCCCGCAACCCGAACAACGCCGACGACGCCAAGAGCAAGCCGCTGGCCTGGCGCAACGCCTGGGACATCCCTGAATTGACGAAGTTGTCCGACGCCGCCGCGCTCGAACGCGACGGTGCCAAGCGCGCCAAGATGTACCAGGAGATCCAGGCCGAGTTCCGCAAGTCCAGCCCCTTCGTGATGCTCTACCAGCAGACCGAGGTGGCGGCTTACCGCAGCAACGTCGACGGACTGAAGATCGGGCCGACTTCGGATTCGACCTACATGTTCGTGGTCGGCAAGCGGTAGGTGAATCCGGCCAAGGCCCTCGGTGCCATCGGCCGCTTTGCGGCGATCGTCGCGCTGACCTACCTCGGCCTGCTCGCGGTCACCTTCTTCATCGGCCGCGTGATCCCGGTCGATCCGGTGCTGGCGATCGTCGGCGACCGTGCGCCCGAGCATGTGATCGCGCGGGTGCGCGAAGAGATGGGGCTGAACAAGCCGTTGTGGCAGCAGTTCGGCCTCTATGTCGGCAAAGCCTTGCAGGGCGAGTTCGGCACCTCGGTGCTGACTGCCAACCCGGTCTGGAGCGACATCAAGAAAACCTTCCCGGCCACGCTCGAACTCGCCACCGCAGGCATCCTGATCGGCGCGGGCCTGGGCGTGCCGCTCGGCGTGTGGGCAGCAGTGCGCAAGGGCGGCCTGGTGGACCACGCGGTGCGCGTGATGGGCCTGGTCGGCTATTCGGTGCCGGTGTTCTGGCTCGGCCTGATGGCGCTGGTGCTGTTCTACGCCAAGCTCGGCTGGGTGGCGGGACCGGGGCGCATCGACGTGGCCTTCGAGTATTCGGTCGAACGCGTCACCGGCCTGCTGCTGCTCGACGCCGCATTGGCCAGCGAGTGGGAAGCCTTTCGCAACGCGTTCTCGCACCTCGTGCTGCCGGCCTCGCTGCTCGGCTACTTCTCGCTGGCCTACATCAGCCGCATGACGCGCTCCTTCATGCTCAATGAGTTGGCGCAGGAGTACATCGTCGCCGCGCGCGCCAAGGGCCTGAGCGAGGCGCGCATCATCTGGCGCCACGCGCTGCGCAATGCGATGGTGCCGCTGGTCACTGTGGTCGCCCTGTCGTACGCCGGCCTGCTCGAAGGCTCGGTGCTGACCGAGACCGTGTTCTCGTGGCCGGGGCTGGGCCTGTACATCACCAATTCGCTGCAGAACGCCGACATGAACGCGGTGCTCGGCGGCACCCTCGTTGTCGGCACGATCTTCATCGGCCTGAACCTGTTCAGCGACGCGCTGTACCGCTGGCTCGACCCGAGGACGAAGGCGAGGTGAGCGCGCTTCACGCCTGGTTGATGACTGAGCGGCCGCAGTCGCGTCGGCAGGCCGCGCTCGGCCGCGCCTACGCCGCGTGGCGCGCGTTCGCGAGCAACCGGCTTGCCGTCGCCGGCTTGGCCACCGTGGTCCTGCTGGTGCTGGTGGCCGCCTTCGCCAACCAACTCGCGCCCTACCCACCGACCATCGGCGACCTGCGCACCGAGCGCCTGCTGCCGCCGTCTGTCGCGCATTGGTTCGGCACCGACGACCAGGGCCGCGACATCCTCTCGCGCCTGATCCACGGCTCGCGCATCACGCTCTACGTGGTCGCGCTGGTGGCGGTGCTGGCGGCGCCGATCGGCCTCTTGGTCGGCACCGTGTCGGGCTATGCCGGCGGCTGGGTCGATGCCGTGCTGATGCGCATCACCGATATCTTCCTGGCCTTTCCGCGCCTGATCCTCGCACTCGCCTTCGTCGCCGCGCTCGGCCCGGGCATCGAGAACGCCGTCATCGCCATCGCCATCACGTCGTGGCCGCCGTACGCGCGCATCGCACGGGCCGAAACGCTGACGATCCGCCAGGCCGACTACATCAGCGCCGTGCGCCTGCTTGGCGCCAGCCCCTGGCGCATCGTGCTGCGCCACATCATGCCGCTGTGCGTGGCCAGCGTGATCGTGCGTGTCACGCTCGACATGGCCGGCATCATCCTCACCGCCGCGGGCCTGGGCTTCCTCGGCCTGGGTGCGCAGCCGCCCGCCCCCGAGTGGGGCGCGATGATCGCCAACGGCCGCCAGTTCGTGCTCGACCAGTGGTGGGTGGCCGCCGCGCCGGGGGTGGCCATCTGCGTCGTCAGCCTGGCGTTCAACCTGCTCGGCGACGGGCTGCGCGATG
>JANOKY010000232.1:0-7764 GCA_031419635.1 Burkholderiales bacterium
CGGCCAGCCGGGCATCGACCAGCGCATGCGTGATCTCGGCCTTGGCCGCGATGCCAATCAGCTCGCGTGCGCGCAGCAATGGCATTGTGCCCACCGCAATGCCGCCAGCCTTGACGACACCGAACCAGCAGGCCGCCAGCATGGGGCTGTTGGCGCCGCGCAGCAGCACGCGGTTGCCGGGCACCAGGCCGAGGTCGTTGACGAGCCCATTGGCGATGCGGTTGGCCTGGGCCTGCAGCTCGGCGTAGCTCCAGCGGATCGGCGAACCATCGGGCGCGGCGCCGAGCACGGCCAGGCGGGCGCCGTCGCCCTGCGCCACCCAGCGGTCGAGCAGCTCGGTTGCGCAATTGAGTTGCGCAGCGAACTGCAGCCCGGGCAGCTCGAACAACAGACGCGGCAGTTGCTCGGGCGGCGGCACGCGGTCGCGAACGAATCTGTCGATATGTGCGCTGCTCATGGTCGGTGATGACTCTACAACCGGGCGGGCGGCGCGGCGTCGGGACTAGCCCGGTGATTTGAGCCCGCCGCGAAGCGTCCTATCATCGCCGCGCATGTACCTGACGATCAACCGGACCGAGAAATGCGTGATGGCGCGCATCACCCGCCAGCGCGTGCGCCACCAGGCCAACTTCACGCTGCGCCAGTACGGCTCGTGGCGAAAGGCCACCGCGGCGGCGAAGGCCTGGGTCGAGGCCACCCTGCCCCATCTGCCCGAGCGCGTCGCGCGCAAGGGCCAGAAGACCACCCGCAACACCTCAGGCGTCGTTGGTGTGCGCCTGGCCAACGCCACGCGCTTGCGCAACGGCCACGAGTACCCCGACTGGCGCTGGGTCGCGTTCTGGCCCGGCTGCGCGCAGACCAGCGGCATCGGCTGGTCGGTGAACAAATACGGCGACGGCCGCGCCTTCGTCAGCGCCTGCCTGGCGCGCCGGCTGGAGTCGCTCGACCGCGCGGCGATCGACGCCAAGCTGGCACGCCTGCGCCAGACTGCCAAGGGCAATGCCACGTACCGCGCGCTGCTGCGCAAAAAGCGCTCGTCGCCGCCGTGACGCGGCTGTGGGACATTTCGCCGCCGGTGCACGCCGGCTCGCCGGTGTTCCCCGGCGACGCACGCTACGAGCAGCGCTGGGCCGCCACACTCGGCCCCGGCTGCCCGGTCAACGTCAGCACGATCACGCTGTCGCCGCACACCGGCGCGCACGCCGATGCGCCGCTGCATTACGACGCCGACGGCGCAGCGGTCGGCGTGCTCGAACTCGAACCCTACCTCGGAGCCTGCCGCGTGGTGCATGCGATCGGCTGCGGCGCGTTGATCGAATGGCGCCACATCGAGCACGCGGTCGACGCCGCCTTGCCGCCGCGCGTGCTGGTTCGCACCTATGAACGCATGCCAGTCGAACGCTGGGACGCGGCGCTGGCCGGCTACGCGCCCGACGTGATTGAGCGCCTGGCCGACCGCGGCGTGAAGCTGATCGGCATCGACACCGCCAGCATCGACCCGGCCGAAAGCAAGACGCTCGACGCGCACCAGGTGATCCGCCGCCGCCACCTGCGTGTGCTGGAAAATCTGCTGCTCGACGAGGTGCCCGAAGGCGACTACGAACTGATCGCCCTGCCCCTGAAACTCACGACCGCGGATGCATCGCCGGTGCGTGCCATCCTTCGACAACTGCCATGAGCACCCGACAAGACTGCCTCGCGCTCGATGCGCAAGACCCGCTGGCCCCGCTGCGCGACCAGTTCACGCTGCCCGCCGGCAAGATCTACCTCGATGGCAACTCGCTCGGCGTGCTGCCGCGCGCCACGCCCGCGCGCGTGGCCGCGGTCGTGGAACAAGAGTGGGGCCAGCAACTGATCGAGAGTTGGAACACCGCCGGCTGGATCGATCTGCCGCAGCGCATCGGCGACAAGATCGCGCGCCTGGTGGGGGCCGACGCGGGCGAGTTGGTGGTGGCCGATTCGACTTCGGTGAATCTGTTCAAGGTGCTGAGCGCCGCGCTGGCGATGATTGCGGCCGATGCACCCGAGCGCCGCGTGATCCTGTCCGAGCGCGGCAACTTCCCGACCGATCTGTACATCGCCGAAGCCCTGGCCCGCGAGCGAGGCTGCGAGTTGGTGTTGACCGACGCACCCGATGAGATCGTCACGCAACTTGCCACCGGCCGCATTGCGGTGATGATGCTGACGCAGGTGGACTACAAGAGCGGGCGGCTGCACGACATGGCCGCCCTCACGCGCACCGCGCACGAGCACGGCACGCTGGCCCTGTGGGACCTGGCGCACACCGCGGGCGCGCTGCCGGTGGCCTTGAAGGCCGCCGGTGCCGACTTCGCCGTTGGCTGCGGCTACAAGTATTTGAACGGCGGCCCCGGCGCGCCCGCCTTCGTCTGGGTTCACCCTCGCCATGCCGGGCGCTTCTGGCAACCGCTGTCGGGCTGGATGGGCCACGCCGCGCCATTCGAGTTCACGCCCGAGTACCGGCCGGCCGCGGGCATCGCACGCTATCTGTGCGGCACGCCGGCATTGCTGTCGATGGCTGCGCTGGAGTGCGGCGTGGACAGCGTGCTCGCCGCCGAGCCGCTCGGCGGCATGGCGGCATTGCGCGAGAAATCGCTGGCGCTGACGGATTTGTTCATGGCGCTGGTGGACGAGCGCTGCACAGGCGAAGGGCTGTCGGTGATCACGCCGCGCGAGCGCGGTGTGCGCGGCAGCCAGGTCGCGCTGCGGCGCGAACACGGCGCCTACGCGATCGTGCAGGCCCTCATTGCCCGCGGCGTCGTCGGCGACTTCCGCGCCCCCGACGTGCTGCGCTTCGGCTTCACGCCGCTGTACCTTCGCTACATCGATGTCTGGGACGCGGTCGAACACCTGAAACAAGTGCTCGACAGCGGCGAATGGCGCGAAGCCCGTTTCAACCGCACGGCCGCCGTCACATGAGCAGCGAGAAGATCGTCCGCGACGAGCGCGCCCAGCTCGATTTCTCGCAGGACATGAGCTACAGCGACTACCTGCACCTCGACGCGGTTCTGAACGCGCAGCAGCCGCGCTCGCTCGATCACAACGAGATGCTGTTCATCATCCAGCACCAGACCAGCGAGCTGTGGATGAAGCTGATGCTGCACGAGCTGCATGCGGCCATCGCCGCGCTGGCCGCTGACCAGCTCGGCAGCGCCTTCAAGATGCTGGCCCGCGTGTCGCGGATCATGGAGCAACTGGTGCACGCCTGGGATGTGCTGGCCACGATGACCCCGCCGGAGTATTCCGCCATCCGCCCGTTCCTGGCCAACAGCAGCGGCTTTCAGAGCTGGCAGTACCGCTGCATCGAGTTCAGCCTGGGCAACAAGAACGCGGCGATGCTGGCGCCGCACCAGCACCGCGCCGACCTGTTGGCGCAGGTGCAAACCGCCTATGCCGCACCCTCGCTGTACGACGAAGCGCTGCGCCTGCTGGCCCGCCGTGGCCTGCAGGTGCCGGCCAGCCACACCGAGCGCGACTGGACCCAGCCCTACGCCGCCAGCGAAGCCGTCGAAGCCGCGTGGCTCGTGGTCTACCGCGCCCCCGCCCAGCATTGGGATCTGTACCAGTTGGGCGAGGAACTCACCGACCTCGAAGACGCCTTCCGCCTCTGGCGCTTCCGCCATGTGACTACCGTCGAGCGCGTCATCGGCTTCAAGCGCGGCACAGGCGGCACCAGCGGCGTGGGCTACCTGCGCAAGATGCTCGACGTCGTGCTGTTCCCCGAAATCTGGACGCTGCGCACGGCGCTATGACGTCGGCCATTGCCAACACCGACGACCGCACACTGCCCGCCTGGCGCGTGTTCGCCACCACGGCGTTGCCATTCGTGCTGCTTGCGGCCGTGCTGCTTGCGCTGGCCTATCTGTGGCTCGACCCGACGCCGCCCAAGCGTGTGGTGCTGGCCACCGGCGTCGACCAAGGCGCGTACAGCGAGTTCGGCAAACGCTACGCAGCCGCGCTGGCCAAGCACGGCATTCGGGTCGAGCTTCGCAGCACCCAGGGCGCGGCCGAGAACCTGGCCTTGCTGCGCGACCCCGCCTCGGGCGTTGACCTGGCCTTCGTGCAGGGCGGCGCCGATGCCGATCGCGACCCGGCCAACGACGCCGATACCCGCCTGGTCTCATTGGGCAGCATGTTCTACGAGCCGGTGTGGCTGTTCTACCGCGGCCAGAGCGCACTGACACTGTTGAAGGCGCCGCGCCTGGAGCGGTTGGCCCAACTCGCCGGCTGGCGCATCAACATCGGCGCGCCAGGCAGCGGTGCGCCCAACCTGGTGCGGCGCCTGCTGGATGCGAACCGCATCGACCCGGCCACCATCACCTTGCTGCAACAGCCGCAGACGCCCGCGGTGATCGACCTGCTCGAAGGCAGGCTCGACGCGATCGTGCTGGCCTCCGCGCCCGAATCGCTGATGGTGCAGATGCTGCTGCAAACCCCCGGCGTGCAACTGTTTGACTTCGCCCAGGCCGATGCCTACACGCGCCGCTTCGGTTTCCTCAGCGCCGTGACGCTGCCGCGCGGGGTGGTCGACCTGGCCGCCGACCTGCCGCCCGCCGACGTGCACATGGTGGCCCCCACCGCCACCCTGGTCGCCCGCGAAAGCCTGCACCCGGCCCTGGCGCAACTCTTCGTGCAGGCCGCGCAGCAAGTGCACGGCCAGCCCGGATGGTTCCAGCGCAAAGGCGACTTTCCGAATGCCCGCGACGGCGAACGCGAGCTCGCTGCCGAAGCGCAGCGCTACTACCGCAGCGGTGTGCCCTGGCTGCAGCGCTATCTGCCGTTCTGGCTGGCCAATGTGATCGACCGCATGTGGCTGGCGCTGCTGTCGATCGTGGCCGTGCTGATCCCGCTGGCCCGCGTGGTGCCGCCGCTGATCGAGCTGCGCATCCGCTCGCGCGTGTTCCGCTGGTACGGCCAGTTGCGCGCGATCGAAGATGCCACCGGCCATCAACCCGCCGCCGCGCTGCTGACCCAGCTCGACGACATCGAAACCAAGGTCGCGCAGGTGCAGATGCCGCTGTCGTACACCGACGAGCTGTACACACTGAAGAGCCACATCCAGTTCGTGCGGCGGCGCTTGCAGGCGTCGGCGTGACAACGGGCGGGAACCTGTCGGCCGAGAGGACGCGCCTGGCCGCCGGTGCGGTGCCACAATTGGACGCAGCCAATGGCAGACGTGCATCGAGGAACCCCATGACCACCGTGCAAATCACCTTGCCCGACCAACTGGCCCAGGAGGCGCAGCGCGCCGGTCTGTTGTCGCCCGCCCGGCTGGAGAAGTGGTTGCGCGATCAGCTCAAGGATCAGCGTGTCACTGAGTTGTTCTCGGCGATGGATCGCATGGCCGGCGTCGACGAGCCGGCCACGATGTTGCCCGAGGAAATGGCCCTGGAGATTGCCAGGATGCGCGCCGAGCGGCGCGCGAAGAACGCCAGCTAAGCGATCGCGTTGTGCGGCTGGTGCTCGACACCAACGTGGTCGCTTCCGCGGTCTTGTGGGGCGGCGTGCCGCGCCTGCTGCTGCAAGCCGGGCACGAGAAGCGCATCGAGCTTTTCACGAGCGCGGCGCTGCTGGCCGAACTCACCGACATCCTGGGGCGGCGCAAGTTCGCCAAAAAGATCGCCGCCTCGACCTTGACCGTCGATCAGCTCGTGGATCGATATGTGGCGCTGGCTGCGCTGGTGCGCCCCACGCCAACGCCGCGCATTGCGCCCGATCCGGATGACGACGTGGTCATCGGCACCGCGCTGGCCGCCAAGGCCGATTGGATCGTCACCGGTGACAAGCCGCTGTGGTCCGTGGGCGAGTACCACGGCACGCGCATCATCAATGTCAGCCAGGCCGTGCAACTCATCGGCCCCAATTGATGGACGGGCACTGCATTCGACCTGACTCTGCGGTGCTGGAATGGCAATGCCGTCTTCCTGCGAATCGACCGTCGCCGTCTGTCTTTCCGATTGCCACGGGCAAAGGAAAGTTGGCTACAAGACTCTGAGGGGACACGATGTTGTCAAGCTGGCGCTTCTGTTCATCAAGTTCAGCACTCAGCCGGCTAAATTCGGATTGAGGCTGGCCAGAAGGTGCCTTCGACGGAAACACAAGAGGCCCAATCACAAAAGACCGAATCTCGACGGTGATCGCTTGATCATTTTTCTCGATGCCAGTGCGAAGATCAGCAACGCGCGCCCCCAACGCATTCTTACTTTTCTGAATACTCGCTGTCACCAAATCAGCGAAAAAGAACTTCACCTCGACAAGGCCAAGATGAATGTTTGTCATCCCCTTTGTGACGATGAATGCCTGCCCTTTCACATCATGCTTGCCGCAACCTGAGAGCAGCGCCAAGGTTAAAACACCCAGTAGGCTGAGACGTATCTCTACACGCAACATTCAATGTTCCTCCGCTTCATTTGGAATTGGAGCATTGGCAAGGGCGCATGTCCATCGGACACTTTCGGTAGGTAGAGACAAATCGAAGTCGCGAGCCAATTGACTGCGCGTCAGGCGGATCGGGCGCCTCTCCACCCCACACAAGTCACTTCGCTGACACCACCCTAGAATCGTCACACCCCGATCCAACCGCCGCAGGCCCACGACGTCCGCGGCGCAGGCCCTCAGCCGGAGCCCCGCACGATGGACACCCGCACCTCCCCGATCCCGCTGCGCCTGGAACGCGTGCGCGACGCCCTTGCGGCGCACAGCCTGGCCGCGCTGCTGGTGCCGTCGAGCGACCCGCATCTGTCGGAGTACCTGCCCGAGCGCTGGCAGGGCCGCGTCTGGTTGTCGGGTTTCACCGGCTCGATGGCCACCCTGGTCATCACCACCGGGCGCGCCGCGCTGTTCGCCGACAGCCGCTACTGGGTCCAGGCCGAGGCCGAGTTGCGCGGCAGCGGCATCGAGCTGGTGAAGATTCCCACTGGCGCAGCCACGCACCACATCGATTGGTTGGCCACCCACGTGGCCAAGGGCGGTGTGGTGGCCGTCGATGGCCAGGTGATCGGCCTGGCGGCGGCGCAGGCGCTGCGTGCCGGGCTCGAGAAAGCCGGCGTGGCGCTGCGCACCGACACCGACCTGCTGGCCGGCGTCTGGCCCGACCGCCCGGCGCTGCCGCGCGCCGCGGTCTACGCCCACCGCGCGCCCCAGGCCGCGATCACGCGCGGCGCCAAACTGGCGGCGGTGCGTGAAGCGATGGCCCGTCACGGCGCCACGCATCACTTCGTCTCCACCGTCGATGACGTGGCCTGGATCACCAACCTGCGCGGCGCCGATGTCGATTACAACCCGGTCTTCCTGGCCCACCTGTTGATCGATGCCACGCGCGCGACGCTGTTCGTCGGCGCCGGCAAGATCGATGCGGCGCTGGCCGCCGAGCTGGCCGCCGACAGCATCGCGCTGGCCGACTACGCCCAGGCCGCTGCGGCGCTCGTTGCCCTGCCCACGGACGGCACCCTGCTGATCGACCCGCGCCGCATCACGCTGGCCTTTCGCGAGCAGGTGGCGGCCGGTGTGCGCGTGGTCGAAGCCATCAACCCGAGCACGCTGGCCAAGAGCCGCAAGACCGCCGCCGAAGCCGAATTCATCCGCGACGCGATGGCCGAAGACGGCGCTGCGATGTGCGCGTTCTACGCCTGGTTCGAAGCGGCGCTGGCCCGCGGCGAGCGTTTGACGGAATTGACCATCGACGAGAAGCTCAGCGCCGAGCGCGCCAAGCGAAGCAATTTCGTCGGCCTGTCGTTCCCGGTCATC
>JANOKY010000233.1:0-2492 GCA_031419635.1 Burkholderiales bacterium
CGTCGTTGAAGCGTTCGTGGGCGCTGTCGTACGGCGCTTTCACGAGTGGCGTCGAGGCGCCGGTCGTGGGATCGAAGCGCACCAGGCCGTCGCGCAGTGCGAGCAGCAGGCCGCCGTCTTGCAGCGGCGCGCAGCAGGCCACATCGGTGTCGAAGGCCCATTGGCGGTGCGCGCCCGAGGCAGGGTCGAAGCGATTGAGCTGGTGGCCGGGGATGTCGCACCAATACAGGACCTGCTCGCTCGGGTGCCACAGAGGTGACTCGCCGAGCAAGCTCGGTGCTACGCCGGGCAAAGCCTCGATCACCGCGAGCGTCAAGGTTTCGCCACCTCGATGGTCATCCACGCTTCCATCGTCTCGCCGGCCGGTAACGCAACCAGCCCATGCGCAGCCGGGTCGCCCATCTGGATTGCGTTGCTGACATGGCTCACCGGCTCGACGCAGAAGTAGTCGCGCGCGGGCGGCGTGAAGACCACCAGGTAGGGCAGTGACGACGTGAGCTTGAGGGCGAGCTTTTCGTCGCGCAGGTTGGCCGCGCCGCGCCAGCCTTCGAAGCAGTTGTCGAAGTCGAGGTGCCGCACTTCGCCGTCGATGCTGCCTTGCTGCACACGCCGCGTCGGCAGTTGGGTGCCCGGGTCCGATTCCCAGCGCTGGCTGCATTCCACATGCAGGCGGCTGCGCGAGCGCTTGGGGAAATACGGGTGCCAGCCCAGGCCGGCGGGCTGGGTGCGGGCGTCGATGTTGGTCAGCGTCAGGCGCAGCGTCAGGGCGTGCTCGCTCAACTCGAAGCTCTGCGTGGCGTCGAAGTTGAACGGCCAATACTCGTTGGCGACATGGGTGACGGCCAACTCGACCTGGGTGGCATTGGCGCCAGTCACGCGCCAGGGCACCTGCCACACCGTGCCGTGCAACGAATGCGGGTTGCCGGCGTCGAAGTTCGGCGCGGTCGTGAAGTCGCGCCCAAGCCAGCGGAAGTGGCGGTAGCCGATGCGGTTGGAATAGGGCGCCATCGGAAAGCAGGCCGAGGGCCGCGACGAGGTCAATTCGGCCGGCTCGCAACTGCGCAACACGGGCGTGGTGTCGTGCCAGAAGCCGGCAATGGCGCCGCCGAGGTCGGGGCGCAGCGCCAGGCGCAGCGCCCCGGCGTGGAGTTCGAGTGCTGGGTTGGGAGAGGCTGCTGTCATGGTGCTTTCGTGGGCTGGTCGCATCGATCCGCGGCCCCTCGGCAAGCTCGGGGCGAACGGGCGCAGGGCCGATGCTACGACCTCTTCACCAGCCCGTCGGCAACACTTCGCTCAAGGCCACGACGCGGCCCTCGTCGATGCTCTTGTGCGCGGCCAGCCCCGTGGCCACGGCACGCAGGCCTTCTTCGAGCCCGATCTCGGCGGGCAGGCCGTGCCTCACCGCATGGGCGAACTTCTGGTGCTCGACGTAGCTGGCACCGAAATGCTGGCCGGGGTACTTGATATTGGTGTCGCGCACCTGGCGCACGGCCACGCCTTTGCCGGTGCCCGAGGGCTGGCCCCAGACCTCGCGCCGGCCCCAGTCTTCGCGGCGGCCGTAGCGGAGCACGCCCGAGGGCAGCAGCGATTCGAGCTTGCCCTGGTCGCCGACGATCACCAGCTGCTCGTTGTCGACGGAGTTCTCGGCGAACATGCACAGGTCCAGGCTGGCGCGCGCGCCGCTCGGGTATTCGACGATGACAAAGGCACTGTCGAGGATGTCGGGCACGGTCAGACCATTCGGGCCGTCGTATTTTTCGTCGAGGTGGTTGACGCGCTGGCCGCCGGAGGCGAACACGCGCAGCGGCTTTTCCTTCAGGATGTGGTCCATCAGGTTGAAGTAGTGGCAGCACTTCTCGACCAGGGTGCCGCCGGTGTTGGCGTTGAAGCGGTTCCAGTCGCCGACCTTCGGGTAGAACGGTTCGCGGTGTTCGCGGATGGCCACCTGGTGCAGCCTGCCGACGCCGCCATCGTGCGCGATGCGGATCATCTCGGCCACCGGCGGCATGTAGCGGTATTCCTGGGCGACCCAGACGATGCCGTTGCGCTTCTCCGCGCGTTCGAGCATCTCGACACCGTCGGCGATCTTGGTCACCAGCGGCTTCTCGACCAGGATGTGCAGGTCGGTGGCCAGCGCGTCGCGCATGACCTCGATGTGGGTGAAGTTGGGGCTGGCGATCACGACGGCATCGCACAAGCCGCTGGCGAGCAGATCGGCATGGCGCTCGAAGAGTTGCACCTGGCCGTCGAGCAGCGCCGCGGCCTGCTCGCGGCTCGCCGGCGTGGGGTCGGCCACCGCCGACACCACGCCGCCGCCGAGCGCGCGAATGTTCTCGATGTGCTCGCGGCCCATGCTGCCGCAGCCGACGATGCCGTAGCGAATTTTCTGCTCTGGCATGTGAATCAACCCTTGAGGCCGCCTTGCGTCAGGCCGCCGACGACGCGCTCCTGGAAAATGGCGCTCGGCACCGCGATCGGCACGATGGCCACGA
>JANOKY010000234.1:0-4885 GCA_031419635.1 Burkholderiales bacterium
CTCGGCCGTCCTGAGAGAGTTCCATGCGCCACTGCGTGAATTGCCTGCTGCTTTTGCTGCTGTGGCTGATACCGCGGGCCGCAACGGCCGACGAGTCCAGCCCGCTGGGCCTGTCGTACGTCCAGACGCCAGACCTGAAACTGATCTATTTCGATTCATTGGCGCACCTGGTGCCCCACGCCGTGCGCACGTTCTCCAATTCGCATGCATGGCAGCGGCGCACCTTCGGCTGGGCTCCTTCGGGTCCGGTCGGCGTTCTGCTGGAGGACTTTTCCGACTATGGCGGCGGCGCGGCGTGGACAGCGCCGCGCAACACCGTGTTCATCGACGTGGGCCCCTCCTCGATGGCGTTCGAGACGCATCCGGCCGCTGAACGCATCTTCTCGGTCATGAACCACGAGCTGGTCCACGTGGCCATGGGAGACAGCGCCTCGGAAGAGGACCGGTTTTGGCGCGGCCTGTTTCGCGGCAAGGTACCGCCGCAATCGCAAAACCCCGAATCGCTGCTCTACTACTACCTGACCGTGCCGCGTTTTGGAGTACCGCGCTGGTATCTCGAAGGCAGCGCGGTATTCATGGAAACCTGGATGGGTGGTGGGCTGGGCCGCGCCCAGGGCGGCTACGACGAGATGGTATTCCGCGCGATGGTGCGCGACAACGCAGCCTTCTACGATCCGCTGGGCCTGGTGTCCAAAGGCGTGCTGGTGGACTTCCAGGTCGGTGCCAACGCCTACCTGTACGGCACGCGCTTCTTCACCTACCTCGCGGCGACCCACTCGCCGGACAAGGTGCTCGCCTGGCTGCGCCGCGATGAAGGCAGCCGACGCCACTATGCCGACCAGTTCCAGAAAGTCTTCGGCATGCCACTCGAGCGGGTTTGGCAGGAGTGGATTGCATTCGAGCGCGAATTTCAGAAGCGCAATCTGGCCAAGGTGCGTGAACACCCGATCACGCCGCAACACGACCTGAGCGGCGCGGCAATGGGTTCGATCTCGCGCACCTACTTCGACGCGGCCAGCGGCATCCTCTACGGCGCCTTTCGCATGCCCGGCGTGGTCGAGCACATCGGCGCGCTCAATACTCGCGACGGCAGCTACCGCAATCTGGTCGACATCAAGGACGCGATGCTCTACCGGGTGGCATCGTTCGCCTTCGATCCGGCCAGTGGCACGGCCTTCTACACCAACAACAACCAGTCCGAGCGCGACCTGATGGCGCTGGACATCAAGACCGGCCAGGCCAGGATGCTGCTGGCCGGCGCGCGCATCGGCGAATTCGCCTTCAACCCGGTCGACCGCTCGTTGGTCGGCGTGCGCCACCATGACGGGCTGGCCACGTTGGTGCGAATTGCCTATCCCTACGACGACTGGAAGGTCGTGCGCGCGCTGCCCTATGGCGCGGTGCCCTCAGACCTCGACATTTCACTCGACGGCCGGCTGCTTTCCGCGTCGGTCAGCGAGGTCAACACCGACCAGTTCGTGCGCGTATGGGAACTGGACAAGCTACTGGCCGGCGAGTTCAAGCCGATCAGCGAATTCCGCTTCGGCCAGTCGGTGCCGGAGAGCTTCGTCTTCTCGCGCGACGGGCGCTACCTGTACGGCAGCAGCTACTACACCGGCGTGTCCAACATCTTCCGCTACGAAGTGGCCACCGGAGCGGTCGAAGCGGTCTCGAACGCCGAGGTCGGCTACTTTCGGCCCGCCGAATTGCCCGACGGCAGCATGCTGGTGCTGGCCTACACCGGCGCGGGCTTCGTGCCGGCAACGATCGATGCCAAGCCCCTCACAGATGTCAGTGCGATTGCGTTCCTCGGCACCGAACTGGTGAAGCGCCATCCGGTGGTGACGACCTGGCAGGTGCCGCCGCCCAACACGGTCGACGACGAGAAACTGATCACCGGCCGCGGTGTGTATGCGCCGTTGCGCGAGCTCGGCCTGGTCAATGCCTACCCGGTGCTGCAGGGCTACAAGAGCAGCGCCGGCATAGGCTATCGCTTTAACTTCGAAGACCCGATCCGCTTTGCCAGCGCCAGCGTCACCGTGGCGTGGACGCCCGGCAACGGTGAGTTGCCTGGTGGCCAGCGGACCCATTTCGACGCAAGCGGTAAGTACCTTGGCTGGCGTGCCGCGCTGTCGTGGAACAAGTCGGACTTCTACGACCTGTTCGGCCCGACCAAGCACAGCCGCAAGGGCTATGCCGCAAAACTGGGCTACGACCATATCCTGATCTACGACGATCCGCGCAAGCTGCTGTTGTCGGCCGATTACTCGCAGTTCGGCAAGATCGACACGCTGCCCGAAGCCCAGGCCGTCGGCACCGGTTTCACGCGCCTGACCACCGCCGAGCTCAAGCTCGACTACACCCACCTGCGGCGCTCGCTCGGCGCGGTTGACGACGAGAAAGGCATCAACTGGATCACCGCGCTCGCCGCCAACCGCGCCGACGACCGCGGCAGTGCGCTCCTGCGTGGCGGCATCGATTTCGGCATTGCACTGCCGCTGGCGCATTCGTCGCTGTGGTCGCGCACCGCGGTGGGCAGCGCCCGCGGTCACAGCGATGATCCGGTGGCCAGGTTCTACTTCGGCGGCTTCGGCAACAACGTGGTCGACAATGGCGCAGTCAAGCGCTATCGCGGGTATGGGTCCATGCCCGGCTTTGCGCTCGACGCGATCGCCGGCCGGCGCTTTGCCAAGCAGATGCTCGAATGGAACCTGCCGCCTGCGGTATTCGAGTCGCTCGGCACGCCCGGCTTTCACCTGACTTGGCTGCGCCCCGCCGTGTTCGCGACGGCACTGTGGGCCGACACAGGCGGCACGGCGCTGCGCCGCACCGTGTCCAATCTCGGCACGCAAATCGACCTGCGCTTCTCGACCCTGCACTGGTATGAAATGATGCTGTCATTCGGATACGCGCGAGGGTTTGAGCGAGCGCAGCCCAGCCGCAACGAGTGGATGATTTCGCTCAAGGTGTTGTAGAGCGATGTCGATGGCCTTGCTGCTACCGAGCCTGGTCGCCCTGGTGCCGGTGCTGGTGTTCCTGGTAGCGCTGCAGTTCCTCGACAGCTTCAAGCTGACCCAGCCGCGCTGGGTGATCGCTGCAATGGCCGCGGGCGCGCTGGCTGCCGGCGCCAGCTATCTGGTCAGCGGCGCAGTGCTGATGCACTTCGACATCGAGATCAGCACGTTCTCGCGCTATGTTTCGCCATTGATCGAGGAGGTCTTGAAGGGCTTGCTGATCGTCGTGCTGATCCGCAGCCACCGCATCGGCTTCCTGGTCGACGCGGCGATCTTCGGCTTTGCCGTCGGCAGCGGCTTCGCGGTGGTCGAGAACATCCACTTCCTGCACCTGGCGCCCGAGGCCTCGATGACAACCTGGATCGTGCGCGGCTTCGGCACCGCGATCATGCACGGCGGCTGCACCGCGATCTTCGCGGTGACGGGGCTGGCCATGCTCGAGCGCGCCGGCGGCAACACGCTGCGCGGCCTGCTGCCGGGCTTGGCACTGGCCGTGCTGCTGCACTCGACATTCAACCACCTGAGCCGCGTGCCGCAGGTGGCCACGCTGGCGGTGATGGTCGCGCTGCCATCGCTGCTGTTCTTCGTGTTCCAACGCAGTGAAGTAGCCACCCGCGACTGGCTCTGCACCGGTTTCGACTCCGACGTGCAGATGCTCGAGTTGATCAACGCCGGGCAGATTGCCGAGTCACCGGTCGGCCGCTACCTGCACACGCTGCGCGACCGCTTTGCAGGCCCGATGCTGGCCGACGTGCTGTGCTACCTGCGCCTGTACACCGAGCTGTCGCTGCGCGCCAAGGGCCTGCTGATGATGCGCGAGAACGGCTTCGAGACCGAACTCGACGAGGAGGCCAAAGCGAGCCTGGCCGAACTGCGCTACCTCGAAGGCAGCATCGGCAAGACCGGCCTGCGCGCGCTGCGCCCCTTGCTGCGCATGAGCCCGAAGGACCTCTGGCAGCTCTACCTGCTCAAGGCGGCGTAACCCGCACGGTCACGTCGAGCAAGGCCGCCACCAGCGCATCGACGCGGATCGGCTTGGTGACGTAGTCGTCCATCCCCGCTTCGATGCACATCTCGCGGTCGCCCTGCATCGCGTTGGCGGTCATGGCAATGATGCGCGGTCGGTCGGCGCCGCCGGCCACGATGCGGCGCGAGGCTTCCAGGCCGTCCATCTCGGGCATCTGCACATCCATCAGCACCACGTCATAGGTCTGTCTCTCGACGCTTTCGATGGCCTCGATGCCGTTGCTGGCCAGATCGGCGCGGTAGCCCATTTGCTGCAGCAATCGCAGCGCGAGCTTCTGGTTCACCACGTTGTCTTCGGCCAGCAGGATGCGCAGCGGATGCCGCCTGGCCAGCTCGGCGTCGATCTTCGGCTTGACCGCAGGCTGCGGCATCCGCGGCGCGCCGTCGTGGGCCAGCAGCGTGACGAGAGTGTCGAAGAGCTGGCTCTGGCGCAGCGGCTTGGCCAGGGTGGCGGCAAACAGGCTGCCCTGTTCTTCGCGCCGGCCGAGCGACGAGAACAGCACCAGCGGCAGCGTGTGGCCTGCCTGGCGGATGCGCGCGGCGAGCGTGGCACCGTCCATGCCCGGCATGTGCATGTCGAGGATCGCCAGGTCGTAGGCCTGGCCCGTGAGCATCTGCAAGGCGTGTTCGGGCGCTTCGGTGTCTTGCACAGCCATGCCCCATTTGGCCGCCTGCAGCGCCAGGATGCGGCGGTTGGTGGCGTTGTCGTCGACCAGCAGGATGCGCTTGCCCTTCAGCGCCGATTGCTCGCCGATGAACTCTCGCCGACTGCCGGCCGGCAGCGCCGCCACCGTGGCACGCAGCGTGAAGCGGAAAGTCGAGCCCTGGCCCGGCCCGGCGCTTTC
>JANOKY010000235.1:0-7507 GCA_031419635.1 Burkholderiales bacterium
GCACTACACCGCGCTGCCCGATTGGGCGCAGAGCGTGGGCATGGTCTTCTCGCTGGTGCTGCTGGCGCCGAGCTGGGGCGGGATGATCAATGGCGTGATGACGCTGTCGGGCGCCTGGCACAAGCTGCGCGACGATCCGATCCTGAAGTTCCTGATCGTCTCGCTGTCGTTCTACGGCATGAGCACCTTCGAGGGGCCGATGATGTCGATCAAGACCGTCAACGCCCTGTCGCACTACACCGACTGGACCATCGGCCATGTGCACAGCGGGGCGCTGGGCTGGGTCGCGTTGATGACGATGGGCAGCCTGTACCACCTGATCCCGCGCATGTACGGCCGCACGGCGATGCACAGCGTGCGTGCGATCGAGCTGCATTTCTGGATCGCCTGCACCGGCATCGTGCTCTACATCGCCGCGATGTGGATCGCCGGCGTGATGCAGGGCCTGATGTGGCGCGCCATCAATCCCGACGGCACCCTCGTGTACAGCTTCGTCGAGAGCGTCAAAGCCACCTACCCGTTCTATGTCGTGCGCCTGCTCGGCGGCCTGCTGTTCCTGGCCGGCATGCTGCTGATGACCTGGAACGTGGTGATGACGGTCAAGAGCGGCCAGCCGCGGCCGGTGGCGATCCCGCCGCTGCGCCCGGTGCACGCTTGATCACGCCTGAAGCACAAGGGAAAAACGAGATGGCTGACACCACCCACCCCACCGGTCACGAAAAGATCGAGACCAGCAATTTTCTGATGATCGTGCTGATCCTGCTCACGATCGCCATCGGCGGCCTGGTCGAGATCGTGCCGCTGTATTTCCAGCGCTCGACCACGCAACCCACGCCCGGCCTGTTGCCCTACACCGCACTGCAACTGGCCGGCCGCGACATCTATGTGCGCGAGGGTTGCTACAACTGCCACTCGCAGATGATCCGGCCGCTGCGCGCCGAGACCATGCGCTATGGCCACTACTCGACGGCCGGCGAGTTCGTCTACGACCGGCCGTTCCAGTGGGGCCGCAAGCGCACCGGCCCCGACCTGCACCGCGTTGGCGGCAAGTACAGCGACGAGTGGCAGCGCGTGCACCTGAACAACCCGCGCGACCTGGTGCCCGAATCGAACATGCCGGCCTACCCCTGGCTGGCGCGCACCGCCGTCGACCCGGCCGACATGGCGCCCAAGCTGACGGCGCTGCGCCGCCTGGGCGTGCCCTACAGCGAAGCCGAAGTCGCCGCGGCCGGCGACGCCGTCAAGGGCCACAGCGAGCTCGACGCGCTGGTGGCCTACCTTCAGGTGCTGGGCACAACAGTCAAGTGAGGATCGTCATGGATATCAACGACCTGCGCAGCGCCGTCACCGTGATCGGCCTGCTGCTGTTCCTCGGGCTGGTGGTCTCGGTGTATCGCCAGGGCCGCCGCGCCGAATTCGACGCCGCGGCGCGCCTGCCGTTCGAAGGTGAAGGCCAAGGGGAGGGCCGGTCATGAGTGACTTCACTGCCAGCGGCTGGTCGATCTACGTCGCTGCCGCCACTGTCCTGGGCCTGATCGCCTGCCTGGTGCTGTTGTTCATCGCCGCGCGCCGCCGCGCGCCCGCCGCGGGTGTCGACGACAACACCACCGGCCATGTCTGGGACGAAGACCTGCGCGAGCTGAACAACCCGCTGCCGCGCTGGTGGATGTGGCTGTTCATCATCACCGTGCTGTTCGCGTTTGCCTACCTGGCGCTGTACCCCGGCCTGGGCAGCTATGGCGGCAACCTCAAATGGAGCAGCCGCGGCCAGTACGACGGTGAACAATCGCGTGCGGCCTCGGCGATGGCGCCGCTGTATGCGCGCTTCGCTGCGATGAACGAGACGGCACTGGCCCGCGACGCCCAGGCGATGGGCATCGGCGAGCGCCTGTTCATCAACAACTGCGCCACCTGCCACGGCTCCGACGCGCGCGGCAGCAAGGGATTCCCCAACCTGACCGACAACGACTGGCTGTGGGGCGGCTCCTTTGCCACCATTGAGCAGACCATCACCCAGGGCCGCAACGGCGTGATGCCGCCGATGGCCGCGGCGGTGGGCAGCGGTGACGATGTGCGCAACGTAGCCCACTACGTGCTCAGCCTGTCGGGCAGCGCCCACGACAATATCGCTGCGCAACTTGGTAAACCGAAGTTCGCCGTCTGCGCCGCCTGCCATGGCGCCGAAGGCAAGGGCAACCCGGCGATCGGCGCGCCCAATCTCAGCGACAAAATTTGGCTGCACGGCTGGGGCGAGCAGGCGATCGTGGCGATGGTCAATGGCGGCAAGAACAACATCATGCCGGCGCATGCCGGGCGCCTGTCGGCCGAGCAGATCCATGTGCTCGCGGCCTACGTGTGGAATCTGTCGCAGGACAGCAAGGTGGCGGCCAGCACGCCGTGAACGATCCGCCAGCGGCTGCCCCCAGCGGCGGCGAAGTCATCTGGCTGTACGAGAAGCAGCAGACGATCCATGCCCGCAGCGTCAAAGGCTGGTTCGCCAACTGGCGCTGGGCCTTTGTCTGGGCCACCCAGATCGTTTTCTACGCGCTGCCCTGGCTGCCCTGGAATGGCCGCCAGGCGGTGCTGTTCGAGCTGGCGTCGCGGCGCTTCTACCTCGGCGGCCTGGTGCTGTACCCGCAGGATTTCATCTACCTCACCGGCCTGCTGGTGGTCAGCGCCTACGCCCTGTTCCTGTTCACAGCGGTGGCTGGGCGGCTGTGGTGCGGCTACGCCTGCCCGCAAACTGTGTACACCGAAATGTTCATGTGGATCGAGCGCCGGATCGAGGGCGACCGCATGGCGCGCATCCGCCTGGACGCCGCGCCCTGGCGCACGGCGAAGTTGTTCAAGCGCGGCAGCAAGCACACCCTGTGGATCACACTGGCGCTGTGGACCGGCTTCACCTTCGTCGGCTACTTCACGCCGATCAAGACCCTCTGGGCCGAGGCCTTCACGCTCGACTTCGGACCCTGGGAATGGTTCTGGGTGCTGTTCTACGGCCTGGCCACTTACGGCAACGCCGGCTTCCTGCGCGAGCAGGTGTGCAAGTACATGTGCCCCTATGCGCGCTTCCAGAGCGCGATGTACGACAAGGACACCCTGACCGTCAGCTACGACGCCGAACGCGGCGAGCCGCGCGGCACCCGCGGGCGCAAGACCGACCTGAAAGCCGCCAACCTGGGCGACTGCATCGACTGCGGCCTGTGCGTGCAGGTCTGCCCGACCGGCATCGACATCCGCCAGGGCCTGCAATACGAATGCATCGGCTGCGCCGCCTGCATCGACGTTTGCGACGGCGTGATGGACAAGATGCAGTACCCGCACGGCCTGATCCGCTACGACACGCAAAACGGCCTGGAGCAGCACCTGACCCGCGCGCAGCGCTGGCGCCGCGTGCTGCGCCCGCGGGTGCTGGTCTACAGCGCCGTGCTGCTGCTGATCTGCGCCGCGCTGGCAGCCAGCCTGGCGCTGCGCACGCCGTTCCGCGTCGACGTGGTGCGCGACCGCGGTGCGCTGGCGCGGCTGGTCGAAGACGGCCGCGTCGAGAACGTCTACCGCCTGCAATTGATGAACGCCAGCGAATCGGCGCAGCGCTTTCGCATCTCGGTCAGCGGCCTGCCCGGTGCGAAACTGGTCGGTGCCGGCGAGGTCGGCGTCGGCGCGGCCGAGTCGCGCTGGGTGCCGGTGGCGGTGCAGGTGCCGGCCGAGGCCGCGCAGCGCTCGGGCGCGGGCGCGCATGCGATCGAGTTCCAGATCGAGCAACTGTCCGCAGTCGGCGAATCGGCGCAGTGGCAACGCAACGAGCGCTCGACCTTCGTCGTGCCGCGGTGATATGAAACACCCCCGAAGCGGCTGAAGTGAACAAGGAGCGAAGGCATATGACGAACCCGATGAATCCTGGTCCAAGTGGTCCGGTCTCCCCATGGTGGCGCCACGGCATGGTCTGGCTGGTGTTCGGCGGCCCGGCCGCGGTGGTGGTGGCCAGCTTCGCCACCCTGTTCATCGCCCTCGCGCACCCCGACCCGGCACTGAATGTGCATGCGCCCGTGGCCGAACAGCAGCCCGCCGTGCAGGCCCGAAACCACGCCGCCACGCCGCGCTGACATCATGGGCCGCATTGCCTTGCAGATCCTCTGGCCGGCGTTCCTGATGGCCGGCGTGCTCGAAGTGCTGGTGTTCGCGCTGATCGACCCGAGCGAGCTGCGCTGGCCCGGCGGCGCGCCCATCGATGCCTCGCGCCAGGCGGTCTACACGTTGGCCTTCCTGGCCTTCTGGGCGGTGGTTGCCGCCGCGGGTGCGATCACCGCGCTGCTGCTGCGCCGCGCCGATGAGGTCGCGACAGTGTCTTGAGCAAGATCAAGACCCCCGGGCCCTGCCAGGCGCACAGTCAGCCTCACCATGCTGACCCCCACCGCCCCGATCTTCTCGCCCGAGTTGCTGCGCCAGCTCGACATCAACGGCCCGCGCTACACCTCGTACCCCACGGCCGACCGCTTCCACGACGGCTTCGACGCCGCGGCCTACGCCGCCACGCTGGCGGCGCGTGCCGGAGCGTCGCGGCATCGCTCGGCCGCGCCGCTGTCGGTGTACGTGCACATCCCGTTCTGCGAATCGGTGTGCTACTACTGCGCCTGCAACAAGGTCATCACCAAGCATCACGAGCGTTCGGCCGAATACCTCGAAGCACTCGACCTCGAGATCGAGATGAACCGCGTGGCGCTCGGCTCCGCGCAGGCGCTGTCGCAACTCCACTTCGGCGGCGGCACGCCGACCTACCTGTCCGACGCCGAACTGGGTCGCCTGATGGCCTCGCTGCGGCGCGCCTTCGAGTTCCTGCCCGAGGCAGAGCTGTCGATCGAGGTCGACCCGCGCACCGTTGACGCCGGCCGCCTGGCCACTTTGCGCCAACTCGGCTTCAACCGCATCAGCTTCGGCGTGCAGGACTTCGACCCCGCAGTGCAGAAGGCGGTGCACCGCGAGCAGAGCGAGTCGATGGTGCGCGCCCTGGTCGAGCATGCGCGCTCGCTCGGCTTCGCGTCGATCAACACCGACCTGATCTTCGGCCTGCCGAAGCAGACGCCCGAGTCGTTCGCGCGCACTGTGCGCAGCATCGTCGCCTTGCGGCCCGACCGCATTGCGCTGTACGCCTACGCCCACCTGCCGTCGCGCTTCAAGCCGCAACGCCGCATCCTCGGTGCCGACTTGCCGCTGGCCGCAGCGCGGGTGCAGATGCTGCAAGGGGCGATCGAGGGCTTCCTCGGCGACAGTTATCGCTACATCGGCATGGACCATTTCGCCTTGCCCGGCGACGCGCTGGCCGTGGCACAGACACAAGGCAAGCTGCACCGCAACTTCCAGGGCTACACGACGCAGCCCGACAGCGACCTGATCGGCCTGGGCGTGTCGGCCATTGGTGGCGTGGGCGCGAGCTATGCGCAAAATGCCAAGACCTTGCCCGAGTACTACAGCGCGCTGCGCGCCGGCAAATTTGCGGTGGTCCGTGGCATCGCGCTGAACGCCGAAGACCTGCTGCGCCGCGACGTCATCATGGCCCTGATGTGCCAGGGCCGCGTCGACTTCGCGGCCATCGAAGCCAACCATGCCGTGAGTTTCGCCAGCCACTTCGCACCTGAGCTGGCACGGCTGGCGCGCTATGTCGAGATGGGCCTGGTGAAGGTCCAGGCCGGGTCGATCGAGGTCACCGCCACCGGCTGGTTCTTCGTGCGCGTGCTGGCGATGGCCTTCGACGCGGCGCTGGCCAGCGCCGGGCCGCAAGAGCGGTGCTCGGGGGTGATATGAAGGCCCCAAGCACGCGTTGCTCGCGCCCCCCTGGACCCGGCAGGGTTCCCTTCGTGGCCCTTGGAGCGCAGGCCGCTTGGGGCGGCCCGGCGTCGGCCTGACGGTCATGACGGGCCCGCTGCTGTTGGCGGCGCTGCTGATGGGCCTGGCCGGCTCGCTGCACTGCACCGCGATGTGCGGCGCGGCCTGTAGCGCGATCACCCAGCGCGGCGGCGTGAACCTGTCGCGCTCGGCGCTGGGCTTTCACCTCGGCCGTGTCGCCAGCTACGCCGCCGGCGGTGCGCTGGCTGCCGCCAGCGTGGGCGCGCTGGGCGCCTGGTCGCAAGCCGCACCCGCACTGCGCCCGCTGTGGTCGCTGGTCCACGCCGCTGCCTTGATGCTCGGCTTGTGGTTGGCCTGGACCGGCCGCCAGCCGGCCTGGTTGATGAACCTCGGCCGCGCGCCGCAACCAGCCGCCGCGCCGGCCGGTTGGCAACGGGTGCAGGGCCCCATGCGCAGCGCGGCCCTGGGCAGTGCCTGGGTGCTGTTGCCCTGCGGCCTGCTGCAGTCGGCACTGCTGGTGGCGGCTCTGGCCAACGACGCTGTCGGCGGCGCGACGGTCATGGCCGTCTTTGCACTGGCCTCGTCGCTCGGCCTGCTGATGGCCGGCGCCGCTTGGCAACGCACGGTTGCCACGCCGCAGGCGTTGCGCTGGGCCGTGCGGCTTGCGGGCCTGATGCTCGCCGCAGCGTCGGCCTGGGCCCTGGGCCACGGGCTGTGGCTGAAGTTTGCCGCTTGGTGCTTCGGCTGACCCGCCGTTGCAGCGCTACGATGCGCTGCCCTGCGGTCACGCTTTCGACGGCCCATGCGATGAACCCCTTTGCGCCTTGCGAATTCGTTGACGCCGACCCCGTCGGCCTCATGCACCAGCGGCCGTGGGCCGCGTAGCTGCCATGGTGTTGCGAGCCAAGCCTGTGCGCGGTAACACAAGCGCTACCGTCGATGCGGTCGATGCGGTCGATGCGATTGCCAAACGCTGCCGTCAGCGCGTCAACCAGCGCGCGCTGCTGGCCGCGGGCGTGGCGATGGTGCCGGTGCCGGGCCTGGACTGGCTCACCGATGTCGGCGTGCTGGTCAAGCTGCTGCCCGACATCAACCACGCCTTCGGCCTGGCTACCGAGCAGATCGAGCGCCTGGCACCCGAGCGCAAGCTGGTGGTCTACAAGGCCATCAGCACGGGAGGCGGCCTGCTGGTCGGCAAGCTGGTCACGCGTGAGCTGGTGCTCCAGGTGTTGAAGGTGGTCGGCGTGCGTTTGACCACCCAGCAGGCGGCCAAGTACATCCCGTTCGCCGGCCAGGTGGTGTCGGCGGCGCTGACCTACGGCGCGCTGCGCTATGTCTGCGAGCAGCACATCCAGCAATGCATCGCGGTGCGGCGCCAACTGCTGTTGCCGGCGCCCAGCACAGCGGGCGCCTAGAATGCGGCCACGTCGGGGCGTAGCGCAGCTTGGTAGCGCGGCTGCTTTGGGAGCAGTAGGTCGCACGTTCGAATCGTGTCGCCCCGACCACCTTGCCCGCACCGGCATCCACTGCCCGTAGCTCAACTGGATAGAGCACCAGCCTTCTAAGCTGGGGGTCGCAGGTTCGAGTCCTGCCGGGCAGGCCAAACCCACCACACTGTGCTGACCACCATGCTGTTGCGACCGCTCCGTTTCGTTCTGCTCGCGTT
>JANOKY010000236.1:0-3285 GCA_031419635.1 Burkholderiales bacterium
CGCGGGCTCGATGCGCGTCAGCGTTCGGCGCAGCGCGAACTCGGGGTTGCCGCTGCGCAATTCCAGCCGCAGCAGCACGCCGCTCTTGCGGTCCACCACCATCACGCCGTCCAGCCGCGTGCCGTGGCCGTCCAAAGGCGCGTCGCCGAAGAGCTCGATCACGGCAGCGTCGAAAGGGCGGCCGAGCGAGCTCTGCACCCCGAGCGCGATGACCTGGCCGCGCAGGCGGCCGCTGCCGCCGCCGTTGCCACCGACGACGTCGCCATTGACGACATCGCCCAGCGCCATGTCGGGCCGCAGCAGGCGCTTCCAGTGTAGCCAGCCGCTGGCTTCGGGCAGGCGCGGCTGGTTGCCCCAGGGATCTTGCTGCCAGCGCAGTGGCAGCGCACGGCTGCCGTCGTCGACGGTGAACTCGAGCTCGTCGCGGCGCAAGGCGGCCACGCGCAGGCCCAGTTCGCGTGCCGGCCCACCGGCGGCGGCGCGCTCTTCGTAGACCAAGCGCTCGCCCAGCGCGATCGGCAAGGCCGCCACCCGCGCCGGTGAAAGCAGCTCGGGGGCCGGCGGGCAGGCGCGCTGCGCCATCGCCCCGCGCAGCGCGTCGTCCTGCCCGCGCAGCAGCGCCAGCTCCTGGGCATCGGGGCCGTTGGGCCGCATCGCCAACAGCGCCGGCCAGAACACGGTCACGCCCAGGCCGAGCGCGATGATGTTGTTGCCCGAGCGCTCGTCAACCGTGTAGGCGAGCTGCGCCGCGCGCTGGCGCACGCGGTCGGTTTCGTCGTAGAGGGCGTCGCAATTCCATGCTGAATAGTGGCTCGCATCGGTGGCCAGCGGCAGCACATCGGCCGAGCGTGTGGCGCAGGCTGCCAGCAGGACCAATGGCAGCCAGGTGACGAGCGGGCGGGGAGACGGGAGCATGGGCGCGATTTTGACGCGCATTCGAGGGTGCCCTCGCCGACGACAAAACCGTTCGGGCCGGCCCGGCTCAGGGAGCTGTCAGGACGCCGCGCACGCGGCTCAGGAATTGCGGCTCGACCAGGCCGCTGGTCTTGCTGCTGCGCGCGACGACGCGGCCGTCGGCGTCGAGCAGCACCAGCGCGCCGGTATGGTTCAACTCACCGTCGGCGAGCACGCGATAGCGCACGCCGAGCATGCCGGCAATCGCACGCACGTCGGCGGCTTGCGGCTGCGCCAGGGTCCAGCGCTTGGGGTCCAGGCCGCGCTTGTCGGCGGTGGCCTTGAGCGCGGCGGGGTCGTCGCGCTGCGGGTCCAGGCTGATCAGCAGCACGCCCAGGTGCGCGCGCTCGGCGGGCGTGAGCTTGCGGTCGAGGTCGAGCACGGTGTCGATGATGGTCGGGCAGATGTAGCTGCACGAGGTGTAGAACATCACCACCACTTGGGCCGTGCCGCGCTTGGAGGCCAGCGTCAGGCGGCGGCCGGCCTGGTCGGTCAGCGGCGCATCGAGCTGGTACACCGAATCGCGCGGCAGCGGTGTGGCCGCATAGGCCGGCAGCAGCGCCAGCAGCATCAGGGCGCTGACGAAAGAGCGCATGGAAATTCCCATCCTCATTGGGCGCAGCGAAAGCCGAGGTTGGCGGTGGCATCGGCGCTTTCGAGCGACGACAGCATCGCCACGCGCATCAGCACGGCGTAGTTGTCGCGGTCATTGATCGACAGCGCACCGGCGCCGCAGAACTTGAGGCGATCCGGGTCGCCCTGATCACGGTTGTCGGCCGACACCAGCAGCGCAGAAAAGTCTTCGGTCCATTCCCACACCAGGCCATGCAGGTCGCGCACGCCGTAGGCATTGGGCCGCTGCGTGCCGACGCTGGACAAGGCCTGTCTGGACGGCTGCGAGTACCAGGCCAGGATGCGCTCGCGCCAGGCCGGGTCGCTGCGCGCATCGCGGCGGCGCTCGTCGGCGGCTGCCGCGTACTCCCATTGCGTCCAGGTCGGCAGGTGCGCGCCCTGCGCCTTGCAATACGCACTGGCGGCGAACCAACTGACCCAGACCACGGGCTGCTGCGGCAGCGCGCCGGGCCCGAGTTGCAGCGGCCCGGCCCAGTGCGACAGGTAGCGCGATTCGGCAAACACACCGGCCACGGCGTCGCGGCGCCACTGCGGCTGCGTGCGCACGAAGGCCAGGAAATCGGCATTGGTGACCGGCAGGCTCATCAGCTTGAACGCCGGCACGCGCACGCCGCTGCCACTGTCTTCGTACTTCAGCGCCGAGTTGAACGCGCCGCCGGGCAGCGTGGTGTAGCCGCCGCCGGCCTGCGCCGCCGGCACAACCAGCGCGCAGGCCAGCAGCAGGACCGGGGCGCGCATGCGGCCAGCCCTCGTCACCTCAATGCCCCGCCGCAGCGACCGGCTTGGCCTTGCGCCGCTCGGCGACCTCGGCCTTGGTCACCTTGCCGCCGGCATTGCCCCAACTGCCGAGCACATAGGTCAGGATATTGGCGACCTCGTCGTCGGTGAGCTGGCTCATCGGCGGCATCACGGAGTTGTAGTCCTGGCCGTTGACCTTGACCGGGCCGGTCAGGCCATTGAGCACGATATCGATGGCGCGCTTCGGGTTCGCGGCCAGGTAGTCCGACTTGGCCAGCGGCGGGAACACGCCGGCCAGGCCGGCGCCGTTGGCCTGGTGGCAGGTGGAGCAGGTGCCGGCGAACAGCGCCTGGCCGGCCTTGACCTGTTCCTCGACCGTCAGCGCCCCGCTCCTGGCCGCGGAGGCCGCCGCGGTCACCGCGGCGAGGTTGGGCAGGGCGCGGTCGCCGATATAGACCTCGTCGACTTCCTTGCCCGAATAGATCGCCTTGTTCTCCGGGCCCTCGACTTTCATGATCGCCAATGCGCCCTTGTTGAAGGCGCGGAAGATCGAGTGATCGACCAGCACATAGCTGCCCGGCACCTCGACGCGGTACTCCATCATCGCCGCGCCGCCGGCCGGGATCAGCGTCGTCTGCACGTTCTCCTGGAACTTGGTGCCGCCTTCGAACCAGACCTTGTCGAAGATCTCGCCGATGACGTGAAAGCTCGACACCAGGTTGGGCCCGCCGTTGCCGACATACAGGCGCACCGTCTCGCCGACCTTGGCGGTGATCGCCTTGTCGCCGGTCATCGATCCCTCGGCGCCGTTGAACAGCACATAGGTCGGGTGCTCGTCGATCGCCTTTTGCATGTCGAAGGCTTGCAGGCCCTTCTCGCGGTATTTGCCGGCGGTGTAGAAGTCGCCCTGCATCACGTAATATTCCTTGTCGACCTTGGGCAGGCCGCCCGGCGGCTCGA
>JANOKY010000237.1:0-2183 GCA_031419635.1 Burkholderiales bacterium
GGTCTCGATGGCGCTCACAAGGCAGATCATCCGCCGCCTGCAAACCCAGCACATCCGCAACCCGGTGCCGCTGCCGGTGACGATCAGCCTGCTGCCGGTGACCGACGGCATCGCGCTGCGCGGCTTCGCCGACAAGCTGGCCGCACAGTTGGCCGGCAAGGGCCGCGTGATCGTGCTCGACTCGCCTGCGCTCGATGCATCGTTGGGCGAGCCGGGTGCCGCCAACGGCCTGGCCAGCGACGCGGCGCTGAACCGGCGCATCTCGCTGCACCTGGACAACATCGAATCCGAACACGAGTTCGTGCTGCTGCTGGCCGACGCCACGCCGAGCGAATGGACGCGGCGCTGCTGCCGCCATGGCGACGAGCTGCTGTTGCTGGCCGACGCGACGCAGGCGCCGGTGCTGCACCCGATCGAAACCGATTGGCTCAGCCACCGCCCACCGCGCGCCGAGGCCGCCGAGATCCTGGTGCTGCTGCACCCGGCCGACACGCGCTGCCCGCGCGGCACGCGCGAGTGGCTGGCGCGCCGGCCGGTGACCGAGCATGTGCACATCCGCCCCGAACTCGAGCGCGACATGGCCCGGCTGGCGCGGATCGAAAGCCGAAGCGCGGTGGGCCTGGTGCTGGCCGGCGGCGGCGCCCGCGGCTTCGCCCACCTGGGCGTTCACCAGGCGCTACAGGAGCAGGGCATCGAGGTCGATTTCGTCGGCGGCACCAGCATCGGCGCGGTGATGGCCGCATTGGTGGCCGCCGACCAGCCAATGGAGCAGGCCCGCGCGATCACGCGCAGCGCGTTCAGCATCAACCCGACGGGCGACTTCAACTGGGTGCCCCTGCTGTCCTTGATCAGCGGGCGGCGCCTGCGCCGCATCGTCACCCAGGCGGTGACGGAACTGCTCGGCTTCGAAGCCGACATCGAGGACCTGTGGAAGAACTACTACTGCATCGCGGCCAATTACTCGCATGCGCGTGAGCAGCCCTTGCGCAGCGGCCCGCTGATCAAAGCCATGCTGGCCAGCACCGCCATCCCGGGGGCGCTGCCGCCGGTGATCATCGACGGTGACCTGCTCTGCGATGGCGGCACCTTCAACAACTTCCCGGTCGATGTAATGCGCAAGGTGCGCGGCGTCGGCACGGTGATCGGCGTGGATCTCAACTCGAGAAAGGCGCGGCGCATCGAGTTCGACGAAGTGCCCGGCACCTGGGCCCTGCTGCGCGACCGCCTGCGCCCGAGGAAGCTTCGCCGTTACCGGCTGCCCTCGTTGCCCGCGTACCTGATGAACGTGACCATCCTGTACAGCATGTCGCGCCAGCGCCATGCGCAATTGCAGACCGACCTGTACTTCAACCCGCCGCTGGACCGCGTCGGCCTGCTCGAATGGAAGCGCTTCGACCAGATCGTGCAGCAAGGGCATGCGCATGCAGTCGAGGTGCTGAAGGCCAGGACAGCCAAGTAAACGGAAAGGGCCGCCCGAAGGCGGCCCGCTCTCCCTCCGAGCCGAAGGCTATTTACTGTACGCCGTTTCACCGTGTGAGGTGATGTCCAGACCTTCGCGTTCTTCGTCTTCCGGCACGCGCAGGCCAATCGTCAGGTCGACGATCTTGAAGGCGATCAGCGAGACCACACCCGACCAGGCGATGGTCAGCAGCACGGCCTTCAACTGGATCCAGACCTGGGCTCCGATGCCGTCGGGGTTGGTGGCCATCGCGGCCGTGGTCCAGTCGGGCACCATGCCGGGGCCGCCGAGCGCCTGGGCGTGGAACACGCCGGTGAGCAGCGCGCCGACGATGCCGCCGACACCGTGCACGCCGAACACGTCGAGCGAGTCATCGGCTCCGAGCAGCTTCTTCAAGCCGTTGACGCCCCACAGGCAGGCGAAGCCAGCGACGAAGCCGATCACCAGTGCGCCCATCAGGCCGACGTTGCCGCAGGCCGGCGTGATCGCCACGAGCCCGCCGACTGCGCCGGACGCCGCACCCAGCATCGAGGCCTTGCCCTTCATCAATGACTCGCCGATGCACCAGGCCAGCACCGCCGCGGAGGTGGCCGAGAAGGTGTTGACGAAAGCCAGCACCGCGCTGTTGCCCGCTTCGAGCGCCGAGCCGGCGTTGAAGCCGAACCAGCCGACCCACAGCAGCGAGGCCCCGACCATCGTCAGCGTCAGGCTGTGCGGCGTCATC
>JANOKY010000238.1:0-2051 GCA_031419635.1 Burkholderiales bacterium
GGCAAGAGCACGCTGGCGCGCCTGGTAATGGCGCTCGAAGCGCCGAGTGCGGGCTGCGTGCGGTTCGAGGGCCGCGACCTGCATGCGCTGCACCCCGAAGCATTGCGCCACGCCCGGCGCGACTTCCAGATGGTCTTCCAGGACCCGTACAGCTCGCTCGACCCGCGCATGACGATCGCCCGCACCGTCGCCGAGCCGCTGGAAAGACTCGAACAGGTGAACCGCGCCGAGCGCCGCGAGCGCGCCGCAGCGATGCTCGATGCGGTGGGCCTGAACGCCGCGCAGGACCTCGACAAAGTGCCGCACGAATTCAGCGGCGGCCAGCGCCAGCGCATCGCGATCGCGCGCGCCCTGGTCACGCACCCCAAGCTGATCGTCGCCGACGAGCCGGTCAGCGCGCTGGACGTTTCGGTGCAGGCCCAGGTGCTGAACCTGATGCAGGACCTGCAGCAGCGCTTCGGCCTGGCCTACCTGTTCATCAGCCACGACCTGGCCGTGGTCGAGCGCATGGCCGATGAGCTGCTGGTGCTACAGCACGGCCGCGTCGTCGAGCGCGGCCTGCCGGCCGACGTGCTGCGCGCGCCGACGCATCCCTACACGCAGCGGCTGCTGGCCGCCGTGCCGCAGCCACTGTGGCAGCATTCGCGCTGACCGAACGCTGTCGAGCCGTTCGTCCCGATCTTTCGATTCGCCCTTTGGAGGCCCCGATGAATTTTTACCGCCACGCCGCGATCGTCCTCGCCGCCTCGCTCTGCGTTGCAGGACTGGCCCAAGCGCAAACCAACAACAAGAGCCGCGTGACGCTGGCGATGGTGCTTGAACCCCCGGGCATGGACCCGACGATCGCGCCGGCTGCGGCGATCGGCGAGATCGTCCACTACAACGTGCTCGAAGGCCTGACCAAGATCAACGTCGACGGCACGGTGACGCCGCTGCTGGCCGAGAGCTGGAGCATGGACCCCGACGGCAAGAGCTACACCTTCAAGCTGAAGAAGGGCGTGAAGTTCCATGACGGCGAAGCCTTCGACGCCGCCGATGTGAAGTTCAGTTTCGAGCGCGCCAAGGACGACAAGAGCACCAACAAGGCCAAGAAGGCCGTCTTCGACAACATCGCGCGCATCGACGCGCCCGATGCACACACCGTGATCCTGACGCTCAACAACGCCGACGGCAACTTCCTCTTTCGCCTCGGCGAGAACACCGCCGTGATCCTGGACGCGAAGAGCGCGGCCGGAACGGCGACCAAGCCGATCGGCACCGGCCCCTTCAAATTCGACGACTGGAAGAAGGGCTCGTCGGTGTCGCTGGCCAAGTGGCCCGGTTTTCGCGACGCCAAGGCGGTGAAGATCGAGCGCGTCACCTTCCGCTTCATCAACGACCCGGCCGCGCGCGTGGCCGCGCTCTTGGCCGGCGATATCGACGGCGTGCCGCGGCTGGATGCGCCGCAGGCCGTCAAGCAACTGCAATCCGACAAGCGCTTCGTCGTCGCCATCGGCGCCACGGCGGGCAAGGGCATCATGAGCATCAACAACAAGAAGAAGCCGTTTGATGACGTGCGGGTGCGCCGCGCACTGATGCACGCCATCGACCGCAAGGCCTTCATCGACGGCGTGCTCGAAGGCCTGGGCCAGCCGATCGGCAGCCACTTCGCGCCCACCGATGCCGGTTATGTCGATCTCACGGCGACGTACCCGTACGACCCCGAGCGCGCCAAGGCGCTGCTGAAGGAGGCCGGCGTCGCGACGCCGCTGAACGTCACGCTGACGCTGCCGCCGCCGCAGTACGCGCGCAAGGGCGGCGAGGTGCTGGCCGCGCAACTGGCCAAGGTCGGGGTCGTCGCCAAGATCGAGAACGTCGAGTGGGCGCAGTGGCTCAGCGGCACCTTCAAGGGCAACTTCGACCTGAGCGTCATCAACCATGTCGAGCCGCTCGACTACATGCAGTACGCCAACACGGCCTACTACTGGGGCTATGACAGCCAGGCCTTCCGCGACCTGGCGGCCCAACACGCCGCCGCCGTCAACCCGAAGGAGCGCGCCAGGCTGTTCGGC
>JANOKY010000239.1:0-2197 GCA_031419635.1 Burkholderiales bacterium
CCGTGTTCAGCGCGGCCGTCCTGCTGCTGCTGCCGCGCGAGCCGCGGGTCTTGCCGGTGCCAGAGGGTACTTCGTATCGACCGTAGGTCCAGACGAAGCGATGATCCGCAAGTACATCAAGAACCAGGAAAAAGAGGACGAAAGACTGGAGCAAGTTACGCCTTCAGCGCCTTGGCGATCTTTGGCACCAGCCCCGGGCCGTGGTAGATCAGGCCGGTGTAGACCTGCACCAGGTCGGCGCCGGCCTTGACCTTCGATTGGGCGTCGGCCGCGCGCATCACGCCGCCGACGCCGCTGATCGGCTAGGCCTTGCCCAGCGCCGCGCGCAGCAGGCGGATGACGCGGTTGCTGCCGGCCAGCAGCGGTGCGCCCGACAGGCCGCCGGTTTCCTGGCCGTTGGGCAGGTGGTGCACGCCATGGCGCGACACGGTGGTGTTGGTGGCGATGACGCCGTCGATGCCGTGGCGCAGCAGCGTGGCGGCGATGACCTTGATCTGCTCTTCGTCGAGGTCGGGCGCAATCTTGACGAAGATCGGCTTGTGGCCATGCTCGCGCTCGAGCTCGGCGCGGCGGCCGACCAGCATGTTCAGCAGCAACTGCAATTGCTCGTCGCTTTGCAATGCGCGCAGGTTCTGTGTGTTCGGGCTCGAGATGTTGACGGTGATGTAGTCAGCGTGCGGGTAGACACCGCGCAGCGCCAGCAGGTAGTCGTCGGCCGCGCGCTCGATCGGCGTGGCCGCGTTCTTGCCGATGTTCAGGCCGACGATGCCGCCTGCCGCGCGAAAACTCTTGGCCCGCTGCACGTTGGCGGTGAAGGCATCGAGGCCGTCGTTGTTGAAGCCCAGCCGATTGATCAGCGCGTTGGCCGCCGGCACGCGGAACATCCGCGGCTTGGGGTTGCCCGGCTGGGCCTTGGGCGTGACCGTGCCGACCTCGATGAAGCCGAAGCCCATCGCGCCCAGGCCGTCGATGCAGCGGCCGTTCTTGTCCAGGCCCGCGGCCAGGCCGACGCGATTGGGAAAGCGCAGCCCCGCCACCACAATCGGATCGTCAACGCGGGCCTGGTGCCACAGCGCCTGCGCGGGGGTGTTCTGCAATCGGGCCATCGCGCCGAGCATCAGCTCATGGGCGGTTTCGGGGTCGATGCCGAAGAGGAACGGGCGGCTGAGGGCGTAGGGGACGAAAGCCATAATTCGCGCCATTCTCGCAAACACATCGAGGCGGCGACGCATGACCCAAGACGAGTTGAAGACCCTGGTCGGCCAGGCCGCACTGGAGTTCGTGGTGCCGGGCAGCGTGGTCGGCGTCGGCACCGGCTCGACCGTCAACAAGTTCATCGATGCGCTGGCGACGATGAAGGGACGCATCGCCGGCGCCGTCTCCAGCTCGGCGCAAAGCACGGCGCGGCTGCAAGCGCTGGGCATCCGTGTCTTCGATGCCAACGAGGTCGAGCGCATCCCCGTCTACATCGATGGCGCCGACGAGATCGACGGCCGCGGCTTCATGATCAAGGGCGGCGGTGCCGCGCTGACACGCGAAAAGATCGTCGCCGATCTGGCCGAGCGCTTCATCTGCATTGCCGACGAGAGCAAGCGCGTGGCCGTGCTCGGCAAGTTTGCGCTGCCGGTGGAAGTGATTGCGATGGCGCGCGAACAGGTGGCGCGGCGCTTCCGCGCGCTCGGCGGCCGGCCAGTACTGCGCCAAGGCGTAATCACCGACAACGGCCACCCGCTGCTCGATGTGCATGGCTTGTCGATCACCGACCCGCTGGCGCTCGAGACCGAGATCAACCAGTGGCCTGGCGTGGTCGCGGTCGGCCTCTTTGCGCGGCACCGGGCGCGGGTGTGTTTGCTCGGGACTTCGACGGGCGTGCAACGCATCGACTACGGTGCGGCGTGAAGCACGCGGGCGCGCAGACCTTGGCGCTGCTGGCGCCGCTGCTCGACGGCATTCGCCGCGTGGGCGGCGCGGCGCTCGTCGAGCGCAAACCAGGTACGTTCTACCGGCGGAGTGCCGCCTTCCTGCACTTTCACGAAGACCCGGCAGGTTTGTTCGCCGACCTCAAGCAAGGCGACGGCACCTGGCAGCGCTTCGAGATCGGAAGTCCTTCGCAGCAAGCTGCGCTGCTGCGGGCCGTGGGGGAGCGGCGGGGGGGTGGTCAGCCCCCCGCCCCGCGCGCCGGGGCGGTGGCAACCGC
>JANOKY010000240.1:0-9567 GCA_031419635.1 Burkholderiales bacterium
GACATCGGCGGCAAGCGGCCCGATCGCGCGTCGTTGGTCTATGCGCAGCGCTGCAAGGAGGCCTTCACCGACGTGCCGATCATCATCGGCGGCATCGAAGCCTCGCTGCGCCGGATCGCGCATTACGACTACTGGCAGGACAAGGTGCGGCGCTCGATCCTGGTCGACAGCAAGGCCGATCTGCTGCTGTACGGCAACGCCGAGCGCGCGATCATTGAGATCGCGCACCGCCTGGCCAAGCGCGAGGCGGTGGCGAACATCACGGATGTGCGTGGCACGGCGTTCATGGTGCGGTCGTCACCAGGACAGGCACCTGTGGGTTTCTTCGAGATCGACTCGACCGAGGTCGATCTGCCCGGGCGCATTGATGAGCACATCAGCCCCTATTTGACGACGGCCGAAGCCGCGGCGTCGCAAGGTCAGGTCTGCGCCAAGGAAGAGGGCACTGACGCGCCGACGGTGATCGCCATGCCCGTGTCGCGCAAGACCGGTGCGGTGACGCTGCCGCCGCGCGACAAGACCGTCATCCGCCTGCCGGCCTATGAGCAAGTCAAGAGCGACAACGTGCTCTATGCCCACGCCAACCGCGTGCTGCACCTCGAGACCAACCCCGGCAACGCGCGCGCGCTGGTGCAGCGCCACGGCGAGCGCGACGTCTGGATCAACCCGCCGCCGATCCCGTTGACGACGCCCGAGATGGACCAGGTGTTCGATCTGCCCTACGCGCGCAGCCCGCACCCGAGCTACGCCGATGAGGCGGGCGGCCACGACGGCGCGACCAAGATCCCGGCCTGGGAAATGATCCGCTTCTCGGTCAACATCATGCGCGGCTGCTTCGGCGGCTGTAGCTTCTGCTCGATCACGGAGCATGAAGGCCGCATCATCCAGAGCCGCAGCGAAGATTCGATCATTCGCGAGATCGAGGACATCCGCGACAAGGTCAAGGGCTTCACCGGCGTGATCAGCGACCTCGGCGGCCCGACCGCGAACATGTGGCGCATCGGCTGCAAGAGCACCTCGATCGAAGTCGCCTGCCGCAAGCCGAGTTGCGTTTATCCCGGCATCTGCCCGAACCTGAACACCGATCACGGCCCGCTGGTCAAGCTCTACCGCCGCGCGCGATCCTTGCGCGGCGTGAAGAAAATTCTGATCAGCTCCGGCCTGCGCTACGACCTGGCGATCCAGAGCCCCGAATACGTGAAGGAGCTGGTCACGCACCATGTCGGCGGCTACCTGAAGATTGCGCCCGAGCACACCGAAGGCGGGCCGCTGTCGAAGATGATGAAGCCCGGCATCGGCAGCTACGACCGCTTCAAGCAACTCTTCGACCAGTACAGCGCCGAGGCCGGCAAGAAGCAGTACCTGATTCCGTACTTCATCGCTGCGCACCCGGGCACGACCGACGAAGACATGATGAACCTGGCGCTGTGGTTGAAGAAGAATGGATTCAAGGCCGACCAGGTGCAGACCTTCTACCCGAGCCCGATGGCCACCGCGACGGCGATGTACCACACCGACCTGAACCCCTTGAAGGGCATCAGCCGCATTCCGGGCAAGGCCGAGAAGGTCGATACCGTGCGGGGCGAGCGCCGCCGTCGCCTGCACAAGGCCTTCTTGCGCTACCACGATGCCAACAACTGGCCGCTGCTGCGCGAGGCGCTGAAAAACCTGGGCCGCGCCGACCTGATCGGCAACGGCAAGCATCAATTGATTCCGACGTTCCAGCCGGCCATCGACGGCAGCTACCAGAGTGCGCGGCGGAAGAATTCGACACCAGTGGCTGCCGCAAAGGGCCGCATCCTGACCCAGCACACCGGCCTGCCGCCGAGGGTGACGGGCGCGGCCCCAGCCGCCAAGTCAAGACGCGCACGTCCGGGAAAATCCTGAGGAAGCAGACGGTCGATTGCCACGTACGCTGGGTACCCCAACCAGGAGTACCGCCCATGCAACGCACCGCCCGCATCCTCGCCACCGCCCTGACCGCCGCGGCGGCGGCCGCCTTGGTGGCTTCATGCGCCACGACACCGACGACCGGCCCGATGGGCTTCTTCGTCACCAGTGCGAATCCCGGCAATGGCGGCAACCTCGGCGGCCTGGCGGGTGCCGACGCGCATTGCCAGAAGCTGGCGGCCGCTGCCGGCGCGGGCAGCCGGACCTGGCGCGCCTATCTCAGCACCAGCTACATCCCCCCCAACGCAACGTCTGCCGTCCACGCCCGCGACCGCATCGGCAAGGGGCCGTGGTTCAACGTCAAGGGCGTCTTGATCGCCAGCGATCTGGCCCAACTGCACGGCGCCAACAACCTGAGCAAGCAGACCGCGCTGACCGAAAAGGGTGGCATGGTCAACGGTCGCGGCGACACGCCGAACCAGCACGACATCCTGACCGGCTCCCGGCCCGACGGCACGGCCTGGCCGGCGTTCCCGGGTCAGCCCAACCTGACCTGTGGCGAGTGGACCCGCGAAGCCGACGCGTTTGCAATGGTGGGCCACCATGACCGGCTGCAGAACACGCCGGTCACCGACCCCTGGGCGGAGTCGTGGAACACGTCGCACCTGACGGTGAGCTGCAGCAAGGAAGACCTGCCGAAGTCCGGCGGCGCCGGGCTGTTCTATTGCTTCGCTGCCAACTGAGCTGAACGGTTGAGCGCGCGCCGCCTGCATCCAGGCGGTGCGTCGCTGCGTAGGCGAAGTTGTCATTCCCCGATCACAGGAGTTTCTCGATGAGCAAGCACGCCAGCAGGTGGGTGGGCATGGGCGTGGCCGTGGTGGCCCTGGTCGGCGGTGTGGCCGCAATCGCGCAGGCCCTGGTCGCGCCGGGGCCGAACAAGGTCGCCTTCCCGACCGATTGGGCCAAGGGCTCGATGTATGCCACCGTTGATCGCTTCGACACCAAGCAGTACCGCGAGTTCTACACCACGCCCGACGTGCTCGAAGCGGTGCGCGAAGGCAAGCCGGTGCCCGATGGCGCCGTGATCGTGTTGGCGGCCTACATGGCGCAGGTCGACGCAGCAGGCGTGCCACTCAAGGACGCCAGCGGCCGCTACCTCAAGGGCAACCTCGCGGCGCTGAACGTGCAGCAAAAGAAGAAGGGTTGGGGCGACGACATTCCGGCCGCGATCCGCAACGGCGACTGGGTCTATCAATCCTTCTCGCCCGCCGGCGTGCCCAACGACAAGGCCAACCTGACCGCCTGCTACCAGTGCCACCTGCCGTTCGCCAAGGACGAGTACCTGACCAACCTGGCCAAACTGCAAGGCAAGTTCCCGAGCCAGGCTGCGGCCGTGACCAGAAGCGGCCCGGCCGATGTGACGGTGGCCGGCTTCGCCTTCGGCCCGAATGCGCTCAAGGTCAGCGCGGGCCAGGCCGTCACCTGGACCAACAACGACGACACGCCGCACCAGATCACTGTCACCGGCGGCAACCAGCGCAGTGACGTGATGTTGAAGGGCCAGAGTGCGACGCTGAGCTTTGACGCTGCCGGCAACATCGCCTACACCTGCGGCCTGCACCCTTCGATGAAGGGCACGATCGAGGTGGCGGCCAAGTAGCCTGGGCGCGAGCCGATCAGTCGACCAGGCGCAGGCCGACGACCCGCCCGCTGCGCGGGTCGATCGCGCAGTCGTAGCCGAAGTGCGTGGCCGGGTCTTGCAGCGTGGGCGTGGCGGTGCCCTGGCCGCGCAGGCTGGCGCTGCTGCCCGACTGCTGGCTGAGCTGGCGCGTATCGTTGTTGAAGATGATGTGGGCCACCCCGGGCCAGCGCCGCTTCAAGGCGCTAGCCGCGGCCGACTCGCAGGCGGCCGGGGAGATCAGGCTCAGGTCGGGCTCGGCCGCGCGCACCGTTGCTGCACGCTCGGCCGGGGCGGCGTCGCGCACCACCATGCCGGCAACGGTGCTGGCGCGGCTGTCGTAGGTGCAGCTATAGCTGAAGCGCCATGAGGCGTTCGCCGCGCGCGCTTGGCCCGTGCCGCGCAAGGTGACTTCGATCGCGTCGGCCGCACCGGGCACGAGGGCAGGCGTGGCATCGAAGCTCGCCGACACCGCGGCGCCGCGGGTGTCGCGCAGCGTGTCCTGAGCCGCACGTTCGCACGCCGTGGCGGCCGCGCCGCGGCCAGCGGGCATGCTGGCAGCGGCCGCGGGCTTGGCGGCCGGTGCGGCCGACGACGCCGCGGCCAGCGTGGTCAGCAGCACGGCAGTGAGTGACATCGGCGATCGCATCATGGCGCCCAGTTTAGGACGCCTGCGCTGTTAATGTTGTGCCCTATTTGGAGGGCCCGGGCGGCACCGGCAAACCGCCCCACAACTGCGTCACACGGGCGTCGCGGCCACAGGAGGTGCGGTAGTACTTGTAGCGCAACGGATTCTTCTTGTAGTAGTCCTGGTGGTAATCCTCGGCGGCGTAGAACGGCCCGCCCAGGGCGATCTCGGTGACGACGGGTTCCTTGAACGGTTTGGTCTTTTCCAGCTTGGCCTGCGACGCCTTGGCCGCCGCGAGTTGGGTTGCGTCCTGCGGGTAGATCGCGGTGCGGTAGGGCGAGCCGGCGTCGCAAAACTGGCGGTCCTTGGTCGTCGGGTCGATGGTGCGCCAGAAGTACTCGAGCAGTTGCTCGTAGCTCACGCGCTGCGGGTCATAGACGATTTCCACTGCCTCGGCATGGCCGGTGCCTTTGGCCGAGACCTGCTCGTAGCTCGGGTTGGCGAGCTTGCCGCCGGTGTAGCCCGAGGTCGTCGAAACCACGCCGGGCACCTTGTCGAAGTCCGACTCCACGCACCAGAAGCAGCCGCCTGCAAAGACAGCTTTGGCCAGACCGGCCGGCGCCGGCCCGGTGGCCGTGCTGCCTTGGGCCTGCGGGCTGCCCGCGGCAAGCGCAGTGGCGATCCCGACGACGGCAGCGACCAGAGCGCCGACACTCCAGCGATGGGCGATGTTCATGTTCATGCCGCCTCCGGCACGAAGGTCAGCGCCACGCCGTTGTTGCAGTAGCGCAGCCCGGTGGGCTTGGGCCCGTCGTCGAAGACATGGCCGTGATGGCCGCCGCAGCGCGCGCAGTGGTACTCGGTGCGCGGCAGCACCATGTGGAAGTCGCGCTTGGTCTGTAGCGCTCCGGGCAGGTGGGTGAAAAAGCTCGGCCAGCCGGTGCCGCTTTCGTACTTCATGCTGCTGGCGAACAGCGGCAAGTCGCAGCCGGCGCAATGGAAAGAGCCCTTGCGCTTTTCGGCATTCAGCGGGCTGGTGCCGGCGCGCTCGGTGCCTTCTTCGCGCAGCACGTTGTACTGCGCGGGCGTGAGGCGTTGGCGCCACTGCGCATCACTGAGCAGGAGCGGTTCGATGCGCGGCAGCGCGGTCTTGGCTTCGGGTTGCGCCGCATCGGCACTGCGCGTGGCGGCGGTTGAAAAACCAAGGCTCGAGAGCAGGCCGAGCCATTGACGACGGGTCATGTTGCGTTCCTTGCGATGGGCGTGGTGCGCCGATGCGCGTCTGTCGCCAGCATCGAGGCTAGCTTACAGCCGCCCTTGTGGCGGCTGCTGCGCGATAGAGCATCCCGGGCCGCCGCAGGTTCCGCGGCGGCGTCGTCGATTCAAGCCGCTTGGCGCGCCAGGCGCGGGTCTTCGTCTTCGAAGAAGCCCGAGGGCACCGGCTCGAGTTGGCCGTAGTCGGTGGTGTCGCCGTCGGCGAGCAGCTCCTGGATCTCGGCCACCGGGATCATCGCGCGGCCACCCGGCGACACCGCCACTTCCTCTTCGGCCGCAGCGGCCGGCTTCGGGAAGAACAGCTCGCGTGCTTCGGCCACGCTGGGCAGATCGTCCTCGTTCCACTCGTGCACCGTCACCCCGGCCGCGCGCAGCACCTCGACCAGGCGCTTGTGGCGCTTGGCGCTGCGCGCCGATTCATCGGTGGTGCGCACTTCGACGGCGGCCACCGCGCGCGAGCTGAAGTCGCAGACCAGCAGGTCCACGCCCAGGCGGCCGGCGCGCTGCAACCATTGCGAATACGGGAAGCGGGTGGGCACGCTGATGAAACGCGACAACGGCACCTGGGCCAGCACGACATGGCCGGGCAGGGCGCGGCGCAGGATCTCGTAGGCCTGGCGTTCGCCCAGCGTCATCACGCGCACGGCCTGTGGCGGCCAGGCTTGCACCGTGTCCAGGCTCTCTTCGGCAAAGGCGTCGCGCGGTGCGGCGTTGCGGCGGCGCAGCCACAGCCCGGCGAGCAGCAAGGCGATGGCGGCCAACAAGGCAGCCGCGGCGGTCGGGTCGAGGAGGTTCATGGTTGGCGTGCGCCGTTGGGCGGCGAAGGGGCTGTTGATCGCTTTTCGGCGAGGCTAGGGCCGGGCAGCAGGGGGGGTCAAGCCCAGGCCCGCACACTGCGGCGTGAAATGCCCAATCCTGCGCACGCGGCGGGCAGGCACTCCGTAAGCAGGTGTTGCTGCCACCTTTCAGCGGGCGGCTGCTAAGCTGGTGCTGCCGTTCTCAGCCACCCCACTTGCCGATGGCCGTCAGCAACCTGCTTGCCCTGATCGACGACATCGCCAGCGTGCTCGACGACGTGGCGGTATTGACCAAGGTCGCGACGCAGAAAACCGTCGGCGTGCTCGGTGACGATCTGGCGCTGAACGCCCAGCAGGTGGCCGGCGTGCGCGCCGAACGCGAGCTGCCGGTGGTCTGGGCCGTGGCCAAGGGATCAATGATCAACAAGGCGATCCTGGTGCCGGCGGCGCTGGCCATCAGCGCGCTGGCACCCTGGGCGGTGACGCCGCTGCTGATGGTCGGTGGCCTGTACCTGTGCTACGAGGGCTGCGAGAAACTGGCGCACAAATACCTGACGCCGGCTGCCGAAGACCAGGCCCGCCAGGCCGCGCTGCGCCTGGCGCTGGCCGACCCGAACATCGACATGGCGGCCTTGGAGCGCGACAAGATCAAGGGCGCCATTCGCACCGACTTCGTGCTCTCGGCCGAGATCATCGCCATCACGCTCGGGGCGGTCGCGCAGGCCGAGTTCATCACCCAGGTGCTGGTGCTGTGCGGCATCGCCGTCGCGATGACCGTGGGCGTGTATGGCATCGTGGCCGGGATCGTCAAACTCGATGACCTCGGCCTGTGGCTGTCGCGGCGGGCAGGGGCCTCGGCCCGGATCGGCCGCGCGATCCTGCGCGCCGCGCCCTGGCTGATGAAGACCCTGTCGGTGGCCGGCACGGTGGCCATGTTCCTGGTCGGCGGCGGCATCCTCACGCATGGCGTGCCGGCCCTGGACCGCGCCATCGAGGATGCCACCGCCGCGCTACAGGGCATGGCGCAAAGCGCAGCGGCGATGACCGCCAACGCCTTGGTCGGCGTCGCGGCGGGCGCGGTGGCGCTGGTGCTGGTGGCGCTGGCCGGGCGCTGGCGCCGATCGCGTGCGATTGCCGCCGGTTAGCGTCAACCCACGACTCGCATCGCCGTTACAGTGCCGCGGCTGCGCATTTCCCGGCTGCCGCACCCACCACCTCACGGAGACACCCGATGTTCAAGAAATTCCTGGCCGTGCTGGCCGCGCTGTTCGCTGCGGCCGCTTTCGCCGCGGTCGATGTCAACAAGGCCTCGCAAGCCGAACTCGAAGCGGTCAAGGGCATTGGCCCGGCCATCGCCGGCAAGATTCTCGACGAGCGCAAGAAGGGCTCGTTCAAGGACTGGACTGATCTGGTCGACCGCGTCAAAGGCGTCGGCGAAGGCAATGCCGCCAAGTTCTCGGCCGAAGGCCTGACGGTCGGCGGCGCCACCTTCAAGGGCGTGGCCGCAGCTCCCGCCAAGAAGGACGACAAGCCGGCGGCGAAGGCGACGGCCGCTGCGCCGGCAACCCCCGCGACCCCCGCAGCCCCGGCAGCGCCTGCCGCCAAGCCGGCCGAAAAAGCCGTGGCAGCAGCGCCTGCGATGAAGGCCGACGCCAAGCCCATGGCCGCTGCGCCCGCAGCATCCACGGCGATGAAGGCCGATGCCAAGCCGGTGGCCGCCAAGGCCGACAAGATGTCTGCCGCCGACGAGAAGAAGGCCAAGGCCGCTGCGGCTGCCGAGAAGAAGGCCGCGGCGAAGGCTGAGAAGGAAGCCAAGGCCAAGCAGGCCGCAACCGACAAGGACGCCAAGAAGGCCAAGGCCGCCGCCGACAAGCCGGCCGCCGCCGCGTCGGCTGCGAAGAAGTAAGTCCCACTTCGGTAACAACAAAACGCCCCGCACTGCGGGGCGTTTTTCATCGTGGTGTGTTGGCGATGATCAGCGCTTGACGATGCCCAGCAACTCGATCTCGAAGTTCAGCGTCGCATTGGCCGGGATCGGCCCGCCCGGCGTGCCGCGCTCGCCATAGGCAATGGCCGGCGGGCAGACCAGTTGCGCCTTGGCGCCGACCTTCATCAATTGCACGCCTTCGGTCCAGCACTTGATGACCCGGTTGAGCGGAAACTCGGCCGGCTGGCCGCGGGCGATCGAGCTGTCGAACTCGCGGCCGTCAGGGAACGTGCCGCGGTAGTGCACGCGCACGGTGTCGGTGGCGGTTGGCGAAGCGCCTTTGCCGGCGACTGTTTCGAGGTAGCTCAAACCACTCGCGGTGACCACCGGCGCGGCCATGTCGGCAGCTTGTACAGGCGAGATCGATCCCGCCAGAACGGCGATCAGACAGGGCAGGGCAATGCGCTGCATCAGCTCAACTTTCCGAGGGTGCCGGTGGTTTCGGCAAGCAGATAGTAGAACGTCACGCGGCTCTTGCGCTGCACGCCCTTCATCTTCTCGGCCACGGCCTGGATGCCGCTGTCGGCCGCGGCCACGTCCAGGCCGAGCTTCTTGGCCGCGAAGCCATTGCGCACGGTGGCCAGCTCTTTCGGGTCGGTGCCCGAGACCAGGGCCGAATCGGCGTTGCGCAGCGCGATGCCGCAGTACTTGACGATGGCCGTGACGGCGGCCTCATTGACATTGGCGGTGTACTTGGCCACGTCGGCGCTGTACTCACTCATTACGATCCTCCTTGGGCTGTCGGGTTGGCGCCTGCCTGCAACGAGCAGCGGGCAGTGCGCAGCGACAACGGGCACGCTAGCACGCCAGCGCAACAAGCTCGCGACAAGACGTACAGCCAGGTGACCGCTACTTGGCCCAGGTGTCCTTCAAGCCGGTGATGCGGTTGAACACCGGCCGATCGCCGCGGTGATCGACGCGGTCGGCGACGAAGTAGCCGTGGCGTTCGAACTGAACGCGGGTCTCCGCCGCTGCACCGGCTAACGACGGCTCGATGTAGCCCTGCACCACGCGCACGCTGGCGGGGTTCAGCGCGGCCTTGAAATCCTTGCCGCCGGCGTCGGGTTGCTCCTCGGTGAACAGGCGCTCGTACAAGCGCAACTCGGCCGGCAGCGCGTCGTGCACACCGACCCAGGTGATGGTGCCCTTGACCTTGACCGCATCGGCGCCCGGCGTGCCGCTCTTGGTGTCGGGCAGCACACGGGCCTGGACGGCGGTGACACGCCCATCGGCGTCCTTGCTGCAACCGCTGCACTCGACCACCACGCCGTACTTCAGCCGCACCTTGTTGCCGGGGAAGAGGCGGAAGAAG
>JANOKY010000241.1:0-20184 GCA_031419635.1 Burkholderiales bacterium
CGTCGTTCTGCCCGGGCAGGGCGCCATGCGTGACTGCATGCGCGAGTTGCACGACTCGGGCCTGAAGGACGCCGTGCTGCACGCCGCTGCGAACAAGCCGTTGTTCGGCGTTTGCGTGGGCATGCAGATGCTGCTCGACCACAGCGAAGAGCAGGACACGCCCGGGCTGGGCCTGATCGCCGGCCGGGTGAAACGCTTTGCCCTCGAAGGCGCGCTGCAACCCGACGGCAGCCGCTACAAGGTGCCGCAGATGGGCTGGAACCGGGTGCGCCAGGTGCGCAACGGCGAAAACCGGCACGCACTGTGGGCCGGGGTGCCCGACAACGCCTGGTTCTACTTCGTGCACAGCTTTTATGCCGCGCCGTCGGAGGCGCACCACAGTGCCGGCCTCACCGACTACGGCGCGCCCTTTACCTCCGCCTTGGCGCGGGATAACATTTTTGCCACCCAGTTCCACCCCGAGAAGAGCGCCGCCGACGGTCTGACCCTGTACCGCAACTTCCTCGACTGGATGCCCTGATTCTGAAGCCCTGATTCACAAGCCCTGAGCGTTTTTCTGCCCCACCCCACCATGCTGCTGATACCCGCGATCGACCTCAAGGACGGCCACTGCGTGCGCCTGGAGCAGGGCGACATGAAGGCCGCCACCACCTTCGGCGAAGACCCGGCGGCGATGGCGCGGCGCTGGCTCGCAGCGGGCGCGCGGCGCCTGCACTTGGTGGACTTGAACGGCGCCTTCGCCGGCAGGCCGGTGAACGAGGCGGCGGTCAAGGCGATCATCCGCGCCGTCGGCAGCGAGATTCCGGTGCAGCTCGGCGGCGGCCTGCGTGACCTGGACACCATCGAGCGCTACCTCGACGACGGTTTGAGCTACGTGATCATCGGCACCGCCGCGGTCAAGAACCCCGGGTTCCTGCGCGACGCCTGCACGGCGTTCGGCGGCCACATCATCGTCGGCCTCGACGCCAAGGACGGCAAGGTCGCTACCGACGGCTGGAGCAAGCTCACCGGCCACGAAGTCATCGACCTGGCAAAGAAGTTCGAGGACTACGGTGTCGAAGGCGTGATCTACACCGACATCGGCCGCGACGGCATGCTCACCGGCATCAACATCGAAGCCACGGTCAAACTCGCGCAGGCGCTGACGATCCCGGTGATTGCCTCGGGCGGTTTGGCGGGCCTGGCTGACATCGAGCGCCTGTGCGGGGTCGAAAGCGAAGGCATCGAGGGCGTGATCTGCGGCCGCGCGATCTATAACGGCGCGCTGGATTTCACCGCCGCGCAGTTGCGCGCCGATGAGCTCAACGGCGAAGCCGCGTAGTGCTCGCCAAACGCGTCATCCCCTGCCTGGACGTCACCGGCGGCCGCGTCGTCAAGGGCGTCAACTTCGTCGAGCTGCGCGACGCCGGTGACCCGGTGGAGATCGCCGCGCGCTACAACGAGCAGGGGGCTGACGAACTCACGTTTCTCGACATCACGGCCACCAGCGACGCTCGCGACCTGATCCTGCCGATCATCGAGGCGGTGGCGGCGCAAGTGTTCATCCCGCTCACCGTCGGCGGTGGCGTGCGCAGCGTGGCCGATGTGCGCCGGCTGCTCAATGCCGGGGCCGACAAGGTCAGCTTCAACTCGGCCGCGGTGGCGCGGCCCGAGCTGATCCGCGAGGCCAGCGACAAGTACGGTGCGCAATGCATCGTGGTCGCCATTGATGCCAAGCGCCAGGCTGGTGGCGGCTGGCATGTCTACACCCACGGCGGGCGCCACGACACCGGTCTGGACGCCGTGGCCTGGGCCCGGCGCATGGCCGAGCTGGGTGCCGGTGAAATCCTGCTGACCAGCATGGATCGCGATGGCACCAAGAGCGGCTTCGACCTCGAACTCACACGCGCCGTCAGCGATGCGGTGCCGGTGCCGGTGATCGCGTCGGGCGGCGTCGGCGCACTCGAACACCTGAGTGACGGCATCCGCATCGGTGGCGCCGACGCCGTGCTCGCGGCCAGCATCTTCCACTACGGCGAGTTCACCGTCGGCCAGGCCAAGGCGCTGCTGGCGCGCGACGGCATCGCGGTGCGCTTGTGACGCGCCAGGCCCGCGCCCGCGGTGGTCCGCCCGGCGAAGTGCGCCTGATCGGCGGCCTGTGGAAGCGCAGCAAGTTGCCGGTGATCGACCGGCCGGGCCTGCGTCCCACACCCGACCGGGTTCGCGAAACCCTGTTCAACTGGCTCGGCCAGGATCTCACGGGCTGGCGCGTGCTCGACGCCTTTGCCGGCAGCGGCGCGCTCGGATTCGAAGCGGCGTCGCGCGGTGCCGCCGAGGTGCTGCTGCTGGAGCGCGACACGCTGCTGTCGCGCAGCCTGGCCGATGTCAAGGCGCGGCTGAAAGCCGATGCCGTGCAGATTGTCGGTGCTGACGCGCTGGCCTGGCTGTCGCGCTGCACGCCGGGCCGATTCGAGCTGGTGCTGATTGACCCACCGTTCGACGCCGATGTGTTCGATGCTGCGCTGGCCGCGGCGGCACCGGCGGTGGTCGCGGGCGGCTACGTCTACCTCGAAGCGCCGCGCAGGATCGATTCCGCGCCGGCCGGCTTCACCCTGCACCGCCACCTGCGCGCCGGTGCGGTGCACGCGCACCTGTTCGTGCGTGAGCAAGGCTAAACTGCCGGCGCTTCAGGAGCACCCGCTGTGACCTCCGCCACGCGCCTCACCGCCGTCTACCCCGGCACCTTCGACCCGATGACGCTCGGCCATCAGGATCTGATGGCGCGTGCCAGCCGGCTGTTCGAGCGCCTGATCGTCGCAGTCGCGGTGGGCCACCACAAGCGCACGATGTTCTCGATCGCCGAGCGCATGGACATCGCGCGCGAACTGGCACGGCCCTATCCGAACGTCGAGGTGCATGCCTTTCGCAGCCTGCTGCGCGACTTTGTCGTCGCCCACGACGGCAAGGTGGTGGTGCGCGGCCTGCGCGCCGTCAGCGACTTCGAGTACGAATTCCAGATGGCCGGCATGAACCGCCAGTTGATGCCCGAGGTCGAGACGCTGTTCCTGACCCCGAGCGATCAGTACCAGTACATCAGCGGCACCTTCGTGCGCGAGATTGCCACCTTGGGCGGTGATGTCTCCAAGTTCGTGGCACCCTTGGTGCTGGAAAAACTCAAGGAGCGCGTGGCGCAGACGCCGCGTGAGTAAGGGTGCCCCCAAGCTCGCTGTCGCTCGCGGCCGCCTCGGCCCGGAACGGGCCCCTGCGTGGCCCGTGGTGCGTGGCCCCCCTTGGGAGCGGCCCGGCGGGAGGGCCGCCATGGCGTTGACGATCACTGACGAGTGCATCAACTGCGACGTCTGCGAACCCGAGTGCCCGAACCAGGCGATCTCGATGGGCGCCGATTACTACCAGATCGAACCCTCGCGCTGCACCGAATGCGTCGGCCACTTCGACGAGCCGCAGTGCGTTCAGGTTTGCCCGGTGGCCTGCATCCCGCTGCACCCGCAGCATCTCGAGTCGAATGAAACCCTGTGGGCCAAGTACCGGCGCCTGCAGCAAGAGGCTGCGGTTCAGGGTTGAGGCGGTTTGACCTGGGGCGGGGCCTTGGGCTTCTTCATTCGGTGCTTCCTGGCCGGTGCTGACGCCGGCAGCGCGGCGGGCTTGGCTGCCGCCGGGTTGCCGATGATGGCAGGGCCTTGCTTGGCGGCTGCGGCCTCGGCGGCGCGCCGCTCGCGGGCCATCTTGTCGGCCATCTTCTCCTCGCGCTTGACGGCGTCCTCGGCGGCCTTGCGCTGCTCGACGCTGCGCGGGTCGGCGGCGTCGACCTCGTAGCCGTCCTTGCAGGGCGTTTGCGAATAAGTGCGGCCGTCGGGCCCACAGCGAAAGACCTTTGGCGACGCGGCGTCGGCTGCAACGGTGGCCAGCAACAGGGCTGCGAACAACAGGCTCGCGCGGTGCTTCGTCATGGTGTTTCTCCGGTCGCCGTGGTCGAGCTTGCCGCTGCGGGCGGCTTGGGCCGCGGCGGCTTCAAGTGCACCTTCATCATCGCGCGTTCCATCTCGCCGACCAGCAGCACGTCGAGTGCGGTGAGGCTGCGCGCGATGCAATGCTCGATCGCCTCGCGGTGCTCCTGCGACGGCTTCTTCAGCACATAGTGGATCACCTCGGCCTTCACACCTGGATGGCCGATGCCCAGCCGCAGGCGCCAGAAGTCGGCGCTGCCGAGCTGGGCAACGATGTCTTTCAAGCCGTTGTGGCCGGCGTGGCTGCCGCCGAGCTTCAATTTCACCTGGCCTGGCAGCAGGTCGAGCTCATCGTGGGCGACCAGGATTTCTTCGGGCGCGATCTTGAAGAAGCGCGCCAGCGCGGCCACCGCCTTGCCCGACAGGTTCATGTAGGTTTGCGGCTCGACCAGCCACAACGGCTCGTGGCCAGCGCGGTTCACGCGCGCCACCAGGCCGTGGTAGCCGCGGTCGTAGGCCAGCCGCGCGCCGAGTTGGGCCGCCACCGCATCGAGCCACCAGAAGCCGGCGTTGTGCCGCGTGGCGTCGTACTCGGGCCCCGGGTTGCCCAGGCCGACCAGCAATCGAATCGTCATGTTGGGTCGATGATAAATGGCCGCACCGATGGCACCCATGAAAAAGGCCCCGCGAAAGCGGGGCCCGAAGCGTCGTCAGGCGACGATCACTTCTTGTTCTGCTTCTCCGTCTTCTTGGCCTTCTTGTCGGCCGGTGCGGCGGCGATCACGGGCGCAACAGGAGCGACTTCTTCGGCCTCTTCCTTGGGCACCGTGACGGCGGCAATCACCGAATCCTTCTTGCCGTGGGTGACGACCTTGACGCCCTCGCCCAGCACCAGGTCGCTGACATGCAGCGACTGGCCCTTGACCAGATTGGCCAGATCGACGGTGATGAACTCGGGCAACTGCGAGGCCAGGCACTGAATCTCCACTTCGGTGACGACGTGGGCGATCAGGCACTTGTCGGTTTTCACCGCCGGCGAGTTCTCTTCGTTGACGAAGTGCAGCGGTACCTTCTTCGAGATCCGCGTCGTCTCGTCGACGCGCTGGAAATCGACGTGCAGCACGATCTGTTTCCAGGCGTGCATCTGGAAATCGCGCAGCAAGACCTTTTCGGTCTTGCCGGCCAGATCCATCTCGAGCAGTGACGAGTGGAAGGCCTCTTTCTTCAGCGCGAAGTACAGCGCGTTGTGGTCGAGCTCGATCATCGAGGGCGTTCCGGCCCCGTAGACGATGCCCGGGACTTTCGCGGTCAGTCGCAGGCGGCGGCTCGCTCCGGTCCCCTGCAACGTCCGCTCATAGGCGACGAATTTCATGGTTATCACTCCAACAAAGTAGGAGCCCCGCGACCAGGGCTCCAGGTAAAGGCCCAACAAGGGCCAACGCAGAAAGGGACGCCAACGGCGGCCCGCTCTTCCTCAAAAATTACTGTTTTGCTCGGCGAACAAGGATGTCACCGACTCCCCATCCGAAATCCGCCGGATCGTCTCGGCAAACAGAAAGGCCACCGACAACTGGCGGATCTTCTTGCAGGCCTTGGCGGCATCGGACAGCGGAATGGTGTTGCAGATCACCACCTCATCGAGGGCCGAGCCTTTGATGCGCTCGATCGCCGGGCCCGAGAACACCGCGTGCGTGCAGTAGGCGTAGACGCTCTTGGCGCCGCGCTCCTTCAACACGTCGGCGGCCTTCACCAGGGTGCCTGCCGTGTCGATCATGTCGTCCATGATCACGCAGTTGCGGCCGTCGATCTCGCCGATCACATGCATCACTTCGGACACGTTGGCCGCCGAGCGGCGCTTGTCGATGATCGCCAGGTCGCAGCCGAGCTGCTTGGCCAGTGCGCGGGCGCGGACCACGCCGCCGACGTCGGGCGAAACCACGATCAGGTCGCGGTAGTTTTTGCCCTTCAGGTCCGACAGCAGCACCGGCGAGGCATAGATGTTGTCGACCGGGATGTCGAAGAAGCCCTGGATCTGGTCGGCGTGCAGGTCCATCGTCAGCACGCGCTCGACGCCCACCGTTTCGAGCAAGTTGGCCACCACCTTGGCGCTGATCGCCACCCGCGTGCTGCGCGGCCGGCGGTCTTGCCGCGCATAGCCGAAGTAGGGGATCACGGCGGTGATGCGGCGCGCGCTGGCGCGCTTCAACGCATCGACCATGATCAACAGCTCCATGATGTTTTCGTTGGTCGGCGTGCAGGTGGATTGCACGACGAAGACATCGCGGGCACGCACGTTCTGGTGCAGCTCGACCGTGACCTCGCCGTCGGAAAAGCGGCCGACCGTGGCCTTGCCCAACTCGACGCCCAGGTTCGACGCGATCTCCTGGGCCAGCGCCCGGTTGGCATTGCCGGTGAACAGCACGGTGTTGAACAGCACGGCAGTGGCTTTCGAGGGCAGTCGGCGGGTCAGGGCTGGTGGATCACGAAGCGATGTGTTTGGCAGGGGAGGAAGGACTCGAACCCTCGCATGTCGGAATCAAAATCCGATGCCTTGACCAACTTGGCGACTCCCCTACACAGGCAAGCGGCTTGCGCCACTCCCTCAAAACCGGTTCAACCGTTTCAGCCGTTTCAGCCGGCCCAGTCCCGCAAGGGGTGCTGTTCCAGGCTACGGCACATCCGACCGACCCAGCCCGGCGGAAGCGGCTCCGCCGGCCACGTCGCCAAGGGATGGTCGTCCATGCCGTTCCTTGCAAACACCGCGCTGCCCGAGCCCGTCATGCGGCTGTTGCCGAAATGTCGAGCCAGCCATTCGGCGGCCTGGGCCACCTCGGGGCAACGGTCTTCGGCGGGCGGCTGCAGGTCGTTTCGACCGTGAGCCTGGGCCCAAAACCCGGGTTTTGCTGCGTCTTCAAGTAAGCCCGAGAGTATAGCAGCGGGTGTATTGCGGACCAGAGCCGGGTGGCCGAAGACATCCTGCGTCGCCAGCCCGGCCGCGGGCTTGACGACCGCCAGCCATTGGCGCGGCACTGCGATGGGCGTCAGGCGCTCGCCGATGCCCTCGACGAAGGCGTTGCCGCCGCCGATGAAAATCGGCACATCGGCGCCCAACTGCGCGGCCAACCCCAGCAGGCGCTGGCGCGGCCAATCCAGGCCCCACAGGCGGTTCAGGGCCAGCAGGGTGCTGGCGGCATCCGAGCTGCCGCCGCCCAAGCCGGCGGCCCAGGGCACGCGTTTGTCGATCGACAGGTCGGCGCCGAGCGCCGTGCCGCTGTGGGCCTGCAGCAAGCGCGCCGCGGCCAGACTCAGGTCGTCGGCCGGCAGCGCCAGGCCGAGGTCGTGACGCTGCAAGCGGCCGTCGCTGCGGCGCTCGAAGTGCAGGGTGTCGGCCCAGTCGATCAATACGAACACCGACTGCAGCAGGTGGTAGCCGTCGGCGCGGCGGCCAATGACGTGCAGGAAGAGGTTGAGCTTGGCGGGAGCCGGCACCTCGTAGAGCGCGCGCAGGTTCACTCGGCTTTCTCCAGGCGGGCCCGCACCAGCAGGGCCGGCGCGGTGTCGCGCGCGGCGACGACCCAGCCTTCGGCAAAGCGCGACAGGTCGATGCGCCAGCCGAGTTGCTCGAAGCCGCCGCCTGAGGGCGTGTTCGGCGCACCCGACCACGGCCGGCCGCGCAGCCAGTCGATCAGGGCGGCCAGCGGCATCGTTTCGCCGAGCATGTCCTGCGCCAAAGCGTCGAGGCCGTCGTAGCGGCGCGTGCCGCCAGGCGTGATCAACTCGGCCGCGCCGGGCCGCCAGCGCGCTTGCGCAGCGGTGCTGCCCAGCGGCGTGCTCAATTGCAGTTCGCCGTTCTGCGCGTCACCCCGAAGCTCGAAATGCGTGGTCAGGCTGCGCGCTGCCGCGCCTGATCCGGCCTCGATGCGCAGCGCCAGGCGGCCGGCAAGGTCGGGAGCAGGGCGCGGCGGCGCGGTGGCGCAGGCTGCCAGGCTGAGCAGCAGCGCGGCCGCCGCGAGCCTGGCCGCGCCACGCCTCACAGCTTGACCTGGAGCCGCACCAGCGTCTCGCGCAGAACCTCGTTGACGCTGTCGCGCTCGCGGCCCTCGCGCCAGACGCGGCGGGCGTCGTCGCGCGCGCCGCTCACCCACAACACCTCGCCCAGGTGCGCGGCGATCTCGGGGTCGGGCCGCGCGGCATAGGCCTGGCGCAGCAGGCGCAGGGCTTCATCGCGATTGCCCAGGCGGTATTCGACCCAGCCCAGGCTGTCCGTGATGAAAGGGTCGCCGGGTGCCAGGGCCAGCGCCTTCTTGATCAAGGTCTGCGCCTCGGGCAGTCGTTGGCTGCGATCGGCCAGCGAGTAGCCCAGGGCGTTGTAGGCGTGCTGGTGGTCGGGCTTGAGCTCGATGACCTTGCGCAGCACGCGCTCCATCTCGTCGATGCGCAACAGCTTCTCGGCCATCATCGCCTGCTCGTACAGCAGGTCGGCGTCGCCGGGGAAGCGTTCGCTGGCCACCACCAGCACGGCATGCGCATCGCTCCAGCGTTTGACTTCGCGCAGCACCTGGCTCTCGGCCAGCAGCTTGGCGCGGGCGTCCTCGGGCTTGCGCTCGGGCACCTGCTGCACCAGCACGCGGGCCTCGCGCAGCTTGCCCTGGCGCGCCAGCAGCATCGCCCGTCGGGTTTGCACTTCGAGGGCGCGCTGCGGGTTGTCGATCTTGTCGAGCCAGGCGTTGGCGGCCTTGGCATCGCCGCGCTGGTCGGCCGCCTGCGCGAGCATCAACCAGGCCTGGGTCTGGCCGCCATCGTTGCCGCGGCTGGTGTCTTCGTCGTCGTCATCGTCGTCCGCCGCCGTGGCGGGCGTTGCGGCGGCGTTGGCGCGTGCGGCGAGAAAGCGCTGCAGCGAACCCTCGGCGTCGCGCGGCTGGCGCAGCTCGAGCTGCAAGGCGCCCAGGCTGAGCCAGGGCGCGGCCAGTTCGGGCTTGCTGCGGGTGACGATCTGCAATTGCGCCGTGGCGTCGACATAGCGCTGGGCCGCGCTGAGCGCGCGCACATAAGCCAGTTGCACACCGACTTCGGCGCCGGGGCGTTGCAGGTAGCCCAGGACCAGCTTTTCGGCGCTCGGTGCGATCGGCATCAGGTCCAGCGCCAGCAGCACCGCAGTGCCGGCCGCGGGGTCGTCGACCAGCACGCGTTCGGCCTGCAGCAGGGCCCGCGGCGCATCTTCGGCCAGCCACCAGGCGCGGCCGACGGCCACCCGCGCGGCGGTGCGCACGCCGGCCGCGTGCGGCGGCTGGCCATACGGTTGCAGCAGCTCTTCGATCAGGCTGGCGGCCTGGCGTTTGTCGCTCATGCGCTGGAACAGCCGCGGCAGGCCGGCGATCGTGGTCGCGCGCTCGGCCTCGGGCGTGCGCGCCAGCAGCAACTTCAAAGGCTCGGCCAGCTCGGCGCTGCGGTTCAGCGCCGCCAGCAACTGCAGCTCGTAGCGCAGCGCTTCGAGCGATTGCGGCAAGGCCTGCCGCCAGGCGCGCGCGGCCGTCAGTGCCTGGTCGCCGGCACGGGCCTGCAATGCGACATCGACGCTGCGCTTGAACAGGGTCTCGTCGCGGGTGCGCCGCGCCGCGTCGAGCAGCACTGCATAGGCGTTGCCGGCTTCGCCGGTGCTGAGCTCGATCTCGCCGATCAACAGTTGGTAGAACAGCGGCGCATCGAGTGCCGAGCGCGGCACTTGCAGCGCGGCGGCGGCCTCGGCCGCGGCGCCGCTCGGTGTCTGCGCTGGCGCCGCCGTTGCCGCGAACGCCGCAACGGCCAGGGCAAGCAGTCGCCACGCGGGCAGGGCGCGAAGACAGTGGGTGGCATCAGCAGACATCGGAATCCTTCGCGGTTCGGGTCATTCTAGGCATTGGAGCGCGCCGCTGTGTCGGCGTTCAACGGCCTGCCTCCTATCATCGCCGCCATGCCTGAATTGCCCGAGGTAGAAGTCACGCGGCGCAGCTTTGCCGAACGCATCGCTGGCGCGCACGTGCTGGCCGTGCGCCTGGGCGCGCCCTTGCGCTGGCCGCTGGGCTGCCGGCCGGCCAGCCTGCACGGCCACACCGTCGGGCTGGCCACGCGGCGCGGCAAATACCTCTGGTTGCCTTTGGCCGACCACCGGCCGGGCCGCGGCGGCGGGCTCCTGCTGCACCTGGGTATGTCGGGATCGCTGGCCTTCGCCGAGACCGCAGCACCGGCCGGCAAGCACGATCACTTCGACCTCGTCACCAGCCGCGGCGTCTTGCGCTTGACCGATCCGCGGCGCTTCGGCGCCGTGGTCTGGTCGCCCGCGCTCGATGCGCCGCCGGCAGCTACCCTGCTGGCGCGGCTCGGTGCCGAGCCCTTCGACGCGGCCCTGACGCCGGCCAGCTTCCATGCCGCGTTGCACCCGCGCCGCACAGCGATCAAGCAGGCCCTGCTGGCCGGCGACATCGTCGTCGGTGCCGGCAACATCTACGCCTGCGAGGCGCTGTACGCGGCCGGCATCGACCCGCGCCTGCGCTGCTGCCAGTTGTCGCGACCGCGCGCCGAGCGCCTGCTGGCCTGCGTGCGTGCGACGCTGGCGCGCGCGCTCGAACTCGGCGGCTCATCCTTGCGTGACTTTCGCGACGCCCATGGCGTTGACGGCGCCTACCAACTCGAAGCCCGTGTCTATGGCCGCGCCGGCCTGCCCTGCGAGCGCTGCGGCAGCATGGTGCGGCGCATCGTGCAGGCCCAGCGCTCGACGTTTTTCTGCCCCGGCTGCCAGAAACGCTGAAGCAACCGCGCGCTTGTGCGACAAGCTGCACGCGCGCATGCCGGGTGCTGTCAGCAGATGTATCGCCCGCTGCGCCCGCGCGGGCCCTTGCGCTAGGATGCCTCGGCGCCAGCTCGGCGCGGTCGGGTCGCACGCTCGCTTCACTGCATGGAACTCACCCTTGCCGGTCAACTCGACGCCCTCGCCGTATGGCGCCGCGGTCTCGATCGCCAAGCGGCGGAGCTGTCGCGCTTCTTGCTCGACCATGACCTGCTCGACGATGCCAGCGAACGCAACCTGGCAGCGCTTCGTGAGCGCCTGGCCTCGGACCGCCTGTGCGTGGCCTTCGTGGCCGAGTTCTCGCGCGGCAAGTCCGAGCTGATCAACGCCATCTTCTTTGCCGATACCGGCCGGCGCATCCTGCCGGCCACGCCGGGTCGCACCACGATGTGCCCGGTGGAGCTGGGCTATGAACCCAATACACCGGCCCTGCTGGCGCTGCTGCCGATCGACACCCGCCTCGAACCCCAGTCGCTGGCCGAGTTGCGTGAAAAGCCCGAGCTGTGGACGCGCATCCGCCTGGACGCCGAATCGCCCGAGCACCTGGCCGAGTCGCTGAGCGAAGTCATGCGCACCAAGGCCGTGAGCATCGCCACCGCGCGCGCCCTGGGCTTCTGGCACGACGACGCGCCCGAAGACAACCCGCCGCTGGTCAGCCAGGGCCTGGTCGAGGTGCCGGCCTGGCGCCATGCTGCCATCAACTACCCGCATCCGCTGCTGAAGCGCGGCCTGGTGGTGCTCGACACGCCGGGGCTCAACGCCATCGGCGCCGAGCCCGAACTGACGCTGTCGCTGTTGCCGGCGGCGCATGCGGTGGTCTTCATCCTCGGCGCCGACACGGGCGTCACCAAGTCCGACCTCGCGGTCTGGCGCGACCACCTCGGCGGCCAGTCGATGACGCGCTTTGTGGTGCTGAACAAGATCGACGCGCTGGCCGACCCGCTGCTGTCGCAAGAGGTAGTCAACGAGCAGATCGAACAGCAATGCCGCAACACCGCGGTCACGCTCGAGGTCGAACGCGAGCGCGTGTTCCCGCTGTCGGCGCGGCAGGCGCTGGCTGGCCGCATCGACGGCGACGCCGACGCGCTGGCGGCCAGCCGATTGCCGGCGCTGGAAGACGCGCTGGTCACGCAACTGCTGCCGCGTCGGCGCGAAGTCATCGAGCGTCTGGTGGCCGACACCGCGCAGGCGGTCGACCAGCAAGCCGCGCGGCGCCTGGCCGACCAGCGCCGCCTGATCGCCGAGCAGATGCTCGAGCTGCGCGGCCTGCGCGGCAAGAACAGCGGCAAGGTGCAGGTGATGATCGAACGCGTCGACCGCGAGATGCAGGATTTCGAGCGCTGCACCGAGCGCCTGGTGGCCTTGCGCGGCGTGCACGCGCGCATGCTGCGCGAGTTGCTGGTCGGCCTGTCGAGCGACGAGCTGCGCGACGAAGTGGCGCAGATGCAGCGCCAGGCCAGCGCCACCCTGTTCAACCTCGGCGCCAAGAAGGCCTTCGTTGCGCTGTGCTCGCGGCTGCGCGCGCGGGTGGCCAAGGCGCGCGAGCGCGGCCAGGAAATCCACGACATGCTGCAAGCCAGCTTTCGCCAGCTCAACAGCGAGTTCGGTTTTGCGCTGACGCTCACCCGGCTGCCCTCGCTGGACCGCTGCGACCGCGAGCTCGAGTTGCTTGAGCGCAGCTACGTGCAGTACCTCGGCCTGTCGCAGGCGTTGCGGCTGGCCGAGCCGCGCTTCATGGAACAGTTCCGGCGCATGCTGCTGTCCAAATTGCGCATGGCCTTCGAGAACGCCAGCGGCGAAGTCGAGTTGTGGCACAAGTCGGCCTCCAACCAGGTCGATTCGCAACTGCGCGAGCGCCGCCGCGGCTTCAAGCGTCGGCGCGATGGTCTCGAACGGATTCAGGCCGCGGCCGGCGACCTGGATCACCGCATCGGCGATCTCGAATCGCAAGACGCGCGCTGGCAGCACCTGGCCGGCCGCGTGCGCGGCTACGCCACGGCCTTGAACGAGGCCGCCACCGAGCAGCAACCGGCGGCGGACGGCAGCACGCCGCCGCGCGCGACGCCGAGTTTGTCGCTGGTCTCGCGCAGCGCCGCGGGGTGAGCCGGGAAGGCGTTCAGCGGGCGGGCGGGCTCGCCGCCAAGCTCGTCGCCTGGCAGCGGCAACATGGCCGCCACGGCCTGCCGTGGCAGGGCAGCCGCGACCCGTACCGCGTCTGGCTGTCGGAAATCATGCTGCAGCAGACGCAGGTGGCGACCGTGCTCGACTACTACCCGCGTTTCCTGGCGCGCTTCGCCAATGTGCAGGTGCTGGCCGCCGCACCGCTCGACGACGTGCTGGCGCTGTGGAGCGGCCTGGGCTACTACAGCCGCGCGCGCAACCTGCACCATTGCGCGCACGCGGTCGTGGCCGAGCATGGCGGCGAGTTCCCGCGCAGCGCCGCCGCGCTGGCCGAACTGCCCGGCATCGGCCGCTCGACGGCGGCCGCGATCGCAGCCTTCTGCTTCGGCGAACGCGTCGCGATCCTCGACGGCAACGTCAAGCGTGTGCTGACGCGCGTGCTTGGTTTCGGCGACGACCTGGCGCTGGCGGCCAACGAGCGGGCCCTCTGGCAGCAGGCCGAAGCCCTGTTGCCCACCACCGGCATCGAGGCCTACACCCAGGGCCTGATGGACCTCGGGGCCACGCTGTGCAGCGCGCGCCGGCCGCAGTGCGAGGCGTGCCCGCTGAGCGCGCTGTGCGTCGCGCGACGCGACGGCGCTCCCGAAAGCTATCCGCTCAAGACGCGCAAGCTCAAGCGCAGCCAACGCAGCAATGCGCTGATGCTGATCGGCAGCAGCGAACAGGTCTGGCTGGTGCAACGCCCGCACCGCGGCGTCTGGGCCGGGCTGTGGACACCGCCGCTCTACGACACGCTCGATGAGCTGCGCGCACTCACTGCCGACTGGCCAGGCCACGGCGAGCCGATGCCGCCGATCAACCACGCCCTGACGCATTTCGATTGGCACCTGCAACCCTGGCGGCAGCACTTGCCAGCGCGCTTGTCGGCTGCGCGCCGCGCCGCACTCGAAGCCGCGTTGCCCGAGGGCCGCTGGTTCACGGTTGAACAAGCACTGAAGCTGGGCCTGCCGGCACCGGTGCGCAAGCTGCTCGTGGCGGCCTAGACCACGCCCTTGCCGCGCAGGTACTCGTCCACCAGTTTCAAACGCAGTTGCGGCTCCGGCAGCATCATCAGCCGCTGCTTGGCGGCCAGCGGGATCGGCAGGATCTCGCACCAGCGGTTGGCGACCCAACAGGCGTCGTCGAAACGGTAGGGCTCCAGGAACGGTGTGCTGCCCTGTTCGCGCAATGCGGCAATGGCGCTGGCCAGGGCTTGCACGGTGGGCAGCAGGGCGGCGTCGGGGGCGACTGCGTCATCGTCGGCTTGCAGGGCCACGTCGGCCAGCCACAGGCCGTCGCTTTGCCGGCGCGGCTCGCCGCTGAGGGCGAAGCGCTGGGTGCCGGTGCAACGCAGGCGCAGGATGCCGGCCTGTTCGGCGTCGGCGTCGTCGATGCGCGCGAGCACGCCGTTGCGTTCGAAGCGCACGCTGTTGCGGCTGGTCTCGCTGCCCTCGCGCAGGCAGACCACGCCGAAGGGTTTGCCCTCGCGCAGGCAGTCGCCAACCAGGTCGAGGTAGCGGGCTTCGAACACCTTGAGCTGAAGCAGCGCGCCAGGGAAGAGCACGCTCTGCAGCGGGAACAGCGCCAGCTCGAAGGGCGCGGGCTCCCGCCCTGCCCCTGCCTCTGCCGCTACTTCGGCCATCGCTCGCGCGCGTCCTGCTCGCGATGCCGCACCAGGGCGGCCGCGCGCGACGCGAACCTGGCCGCGAGCTGTTCGGCGGCGTAGACCGAGCGGTGCTGGCCGCCGGTGCAGCCCAGGCCAACGGTCAGGTAGCTGCGGTGGTCATCGATGAAGGCGTCGAGCCAGCGCGCCAGGAAGGCCTCGATCTGCGACAGCATCTCGCCGACCTCGGGCTGCGCCGCGAGGTAGGCCGCCACCGCAGCGTCGCGGCCGTCGAGCGGGCGCAGCTCGCGGATGTAATGCGGGTTGGGCAGCACCCGCAGGTCGAAGACGAAATCGGCGTCGAGCGGCACGCCATGCTTGAAGGCGAAGGACTCGAACACCAGCGTCAGGCCGGTGCGCGGCGCGCCCACCGCCTGGCGCACCCACAGCCGCAGTTGCGCCGGGCGCAACTGGCTGGTGTCGATGACGGTGGAAACTTCGCGCAGCTCGGCCAGCAGTTCGCGCTCGAGTTCGATGGCTTCGATCAGCGCACGCTGCGCGTCGCCGCCGGCCTCGGCGGTCAGCGGGTGCGGCCGCCGCGTTTCGGAAAATCGCCGCACCAGCGCATCGGTGCTGGCATCGAGAAAGAACGACTGGATCGCCACGCCTTCGCCGCGCAGGCCCTCGATCAGCGGCAGCAGGTAGGGCAGAGATCCGGCGCTGCGCACATCGACGGCGATCGCAACGCGGCGGATGCCGCCGCTGCGCAGGCGTTCGACGCGCAAAAAGTCGCGCAGCAACTCGGGCGGCAGGTTGTCGACGCAGAAGTAGCCCGTGTCTTCGAGCGCGTGCAGCGCCACCGATTTGCCTGAGCCCGAGATGCCGGTGACCAACACCACCTTGTGTTCGGTGGCGGCTGCAGCGTCGTTGGCGGGCGCGATCATGACCGGGCGCGGCTGCGGCGTGCCTTGGCGGCAGCGGGGGGTAGGGCGCTGGTGGCATGGGCTATCAGTTGCTGCGCATGCGCCAGACTGGTGGCCAGGCGCTCGCCGCCAAGCATGCGTGCGACTTCGGCCACCCGCGCTTCACCAACGACGGGCTGCACATCGCTGGCGGTGCGGCCACCCGCCTGCAGTGCCTTGGTGACGACGAAATGCTGGTCACCGCAGGCGGCGACCTGCGCCAGGTGCGTGACTGCCAGCACCTGGCGTTCGCGGCCGAGCTGCTTCATCAAGCGGCCCACCGTGTCGGCCACCGCGCCGCCGATCCCGGCGTCGACTTCATCGAAGATCAAGGTGCCGGCGCCCGCGCCGCTGTCACGCGCCGTCGTCACCGCAATCGCCAGGGCCAGCCGCGACAGCTCGCCACCCGAGGCCACCTTGGCCAAGGCGCGTGGCGTGCTGCCGGCGTGGCCGGCCACACGCAGCTCGACCGATTCGAGACCGAAGGATTGCGGCTCGGCCTGCGCTTCGAGCGCCACTTCAAAGCGCCCGCCGGCCATGCCGAGCTGCTGCATCGCCTGCGTCACCGCGGCGGCGAGCTGGGGCGCGGTGCGCGAACGCGCGGCGCTGACACGCGAGGCTTCGTCGCGCCAGGCGCGCTCGGCATCGCGCAAGCTGAGGTCGAGTGTTGCCGTGTCGGTGGCGGCGGCCAGTGCACGCAACTCGCCCTGCCATTGCCCGAGCTGTGCGGCCAGCTCAACCGGCGCGCGGCGGTAGCGGCGTGCCAGCCCGATCCAGGCCGCCAGCCGCGCATCGAGCGTGGCCAGGCGCTCGGGGTCGATGTCGGTGTGCTGCAGGTAGCCCGACAGGGTGTGCGCGGCGTCCTGCAATTGCGCCTGCGCGCTTTGCACGATCTCGAGCACGGGGGCCAGGCGCGCGTCGAAGTGCGCGACATCGGCCAATGCATCGACCGCCTGCTGCGCCAGCGCCGCCGCATTGCTGTCGGCCTCGGACACGGCTTGCAGGGCCGCGCGCGCGGCATCGATCAGCGCCTGCGCATGGGCCAGGCGCTGGTGCTCGGCGTTGAGCTCGTCCCACTCGCCCGCGGCCGGCGCCAGGCGCTCGACTTCGCCGACCTGCCAGGCCAGCCGCTCGCGTTCGCGCTCGATCTCGGCGGACTGGTTTTGCGCCCGCGCCAGCGCCGCAGCGGCGGCCTTCCACTGCGACCACAGCGCCGCCAGCGGGCGGCTGTCGACACCGGCCTGGGCGTCGAGCAGATCGCGCACGGCGGCCGGCCGCGTCAGGCTCTGCCAGGCGTGCTGGCCGTGGATGTCGAGCAGGTGGTCGGCGGCCTCGCGAAGTTGCGCGATCGTCGCCGGGCTGCCGTTGATCCAGGCCCGGCTCTTGCCCTGGGCATCGATCGTGCGTCGCAGCAACAGGGCATCGCTGTCGTCGAAGCCGGCGTCGTCGAGCCAGGCTGTCAGCGATGCAGGCACATCGAACTCGGCCGCGATCTCGGTCCGCGCCGCGCCTTCGCGCACCACGCCGTCATCGCCGCGTCCGCCCAGCGCCAATTGCAGTGCGTCGATCAGGATCGATTTACCGGCACCCGTCTCGCCGGTCAGCACCGTGAAGCCAGCGGTGAAGTCGACTTCGAGCGCCGGCACGATGATGAAGTCGCGCAGCGAAAGGCGGCGCAGCATCACACCACCCCTTCGTACCAGCGCAGCTTGCGCCGCAGCGTGGCGTAGTAGCTCCAGCCGCGCGGGTGCAGGAAGCGCACCTTGTGTGCCGAGCGGCGCACGCGCACCTGGTCGCCGTGCAGCAGGCTGGCCAGGCTTTGCATGTCGAAGTTGGCTGAGGCGTCGCGGCCGGCCACGACTTCGATGCAGATCTCGCCGCCATCGGGCAGCACGATCGGCCGGTTCGACAGCGTGTGCGAGGCGATCGGCACCAGCACCCAGCCGGCGATGCCGGGGTGCAGGATCGGCCCGCCGGCCGATAGCGCATAGGCCGTCGAGCCGGTGGGCGAAGCGACGATCAGGCCGTCGGCGCGCAGGTTGGCGACGAACTCGTCGCCGATGTCGATCTTTAGTTCGACCATGCTGGCGGTGGCGCCGCGGCTGACCACCACGTCGTTCATCGACAGGCCCTCGAAGATGCGCTGGCCTTCGCGCCAGACGCCGCCTTCGATCATCGAGCGATGGTCTTCTTCGTAATCGCCACCGATCATCGGCGCCAGCGCCTCGCGGAACTGGCCCACCGGCACGTCGGTGATGAAGCCCAGGCGGCCCTGGTTGATGCCCACCAGCGGGATGTTGTGGCGGGCCAGCTCACGGGCGATGCCGAGCATGGTGCCGTCGCCGCCGACCACCACCGCCAGGTCGCACTGCGCGCCCATCTCGGCGGTGGACAGCGCGCCGTAATTGGTCAGGCCGGTGTTGGTGGCGGTGGCGCGCTCGAATGACACCTGAAGGCCTTCGCGCACCAGGAACTGCGCCAAGTCGTCGAGCAACTCGCGCATGCCCTGCGCCTGGTGCTTGCCGACGATCGCTGCGTGACGGAAGCGCTGAGCCATGCGAAGAATTACACCATAGGGGGCGCGGCCTACAATGAATTTCAAACCATGGACGAGCGCGCGAAAACCCTCCTCAAGGCCCTGGTCGAGCGCTACATCGCCGACGGCCAGCCGGTGGGCTCGCGCACGCTGTCCAAGGCCTCGGGGCTGGAGCTGAGCCCGGCGACGATCCGCAACGTGATGGCCGACCTGGAAGAGCTGGGCCTGATCGCCAGCCCGCACACCAGTGCCGGGCGGGTGCCCACGGCACGCGGCTACCGGCTGTTCGTCGACACCATGCTGACGGCGCGCACGCTCGACCTCGACCATGCGGCGCCGGACTTGTCGGCCGCACGCGGCCAGTTGCAGCCCGACCAGCCGCAGCGCGTGATCGCCAACGCCGCACACCTGCTGTCGAGCCTGTCGAACTTCGTCGGCGTGGTCACCACGCCGAAGAAGGCCAGCGTGTTCCACCACATCGAGTTCCTGCGTCTGGGCGAACGGCGCGTGCTGCTGATCCTGGTCTCGCCCGAAGGCGATGTGCAAAACCGCGTCATCATGACCGCGCGCGACCACCCGCAAGCCGAGCTGGTCGAGGCCAGCAACTACCTCAACAGCCACTACGCCGGGCTGACCCTGGATGCCGTACGCGAGCGCCTGCAACACGAGGTCGAAGCCCTGCGCGGCGAGATCGCGGCTCTGATGCAGGCGGCCGTGCAGGCCGGCACCGAGGCCATGGCTGACAGCACCGAGCAGTTGGTGGTCAGCGGCGAGCGCAACCTGCTCGCGGTGCAGGATTTCGGCAACGACATGGGCTCGCTGCGCAAGCTGTTCGACTTGTTCGAGCAGAAGACGCAGTTGATGCGCCTCTTGGACGTGAGCAGCCGCGCCGAGGGCGTGCGAATCTACATCGGAGGCGAGAGCCGCGTGGTGCCGTTCGAGGCGCTGTCGGTCGTCAGCGCGCCGTATGAAGTCGACGGCCAGATCGTCGGCACGCTGGCGGTGATCGGGCCCACCCGGATGGCCTACGACCGCATGATCCAGATTGTCGACATCACCTCGCGCCTGGTCAGCAACGCCTTGTCGGCGCCGCGCTGACAAGCTGTTGCATTGAGCCAGCGCGCGCCGCCGCGATGGGCGCTTTCTGCAAGTAGATTGCGGGGCTCTCGCGCGATCTCGTGATCGCGCGAGTGTCAGCCCGCCGGGCGCTGTTGGCCCGTGCACAGGACTGACCTTCGAAAGACCCCATGCGAGACGATCGGCCCGGACTGCCCGGCACCGCGGCGCACCGGCCCACCTGCCCGCAATGCCGCGGCTCGGTGGACCGCATACCGCGCCGCTGGCTCGACCGGCTGACCAGCCTTTTCCTGCCTTCACGCCGCTACCGCTGCTGGTCGGCCACCTGCCGCTGGGAAGGCAATTTGCGCAACAAGCGCTACGCGCTGCCGCCGCAGAACGGCGAGCGGCGCTACGACCGGCGCATCGATCCGCCGTAGCGGCAGGTGAGTGGCGCGCATGTCACCGCATCCGCAATTACCCGTATCGGTCAGGGCGATCCGCACCCTGCATTTTTTTGGAAGTTGACTGCGGTCAATCGTTATTCCTGTCATCGGTCTGACCATCCGCTGGCGTTGCAAGACCGACCGCGCCGACCATCGGAACGCGCGTCGTTGACCCCTCAAGCCTGGACTGGAGACAAGATGATGAAGACCGGACACCCCGTTCGTTGCACGCCGATCTCGCGTGCGCTTTCTGCGTCAGTGGCGGCAGCGGTGATGGCGCTGGCCGGCCCGGCGGAGGCGGCCTGGGAGCCGACCAAGCCGGTGGAGTTCGTGGTACCGGCCGGCACCGGTGGCGGCGCCGACCAGATGGCGCGCCTGATCCAGGGCATCGTCGTCAAGCACAAGCTGATGAAGGAAACCCTGATCGTCGTCAACAAGGCGGGCGGCGCCGGCGCCGAGGGCTTCCTGGCCGTGAAAGAAGCCAAGGGCGACCCGCACAAGATCATCATCACACTGTCGAATCTGTTCACCACGCCGCTGGCCACCGGTGTGCCCTTCAACTGGAAGGACATGACGCCGGTGTCGATGATGGCGCTGGACCAGTTCGTGTTGTGGGTCAACGCCGACTCGCCGTACAAGACGGCCACGCAGTTC
>JANOKY010000242.1:0-7758 GCA_031419635.1 Burkholderiales bacterium
GCGGCGCATCGGCGATACGGTGGACTGGTCGCGCGAGTACTTCACGATGGACGCGGCGCAATCGGCCGTCGTCAACGAGACCTTCGTGCGCCTGTTCGACGAAGGCCTGATCTACCGCGGCAAGCGGCTGGTGAGTTGGGATCCGGTACTGCGCTCTGCGGTGTCGGACCTCGAGGTCGAGAGCGAGGAGGAAGACGGCTTCCTCTGGCACATCCGCTATCCGCTGGCCGACGGCTCGGGTTCGCTGGTGGTGGCGACAACGCGGCCCGAGACGATGCTCGGCGATACCGCCGTGATGGTCCATCCCGACGACGCGCGCTACGGCGCATTCGTCGGCAAGCAGGTGATGCTGCCGCTGTGCGAGCGCACGATTCCGGTGATCGCCGACGCCTATGTCGACCGCGAGTTCGGCACTGGTGTGGTCAAGGTGACACCGGCGCACGATGCCAACGACTATGCCGTCGGTCAGCGGCATGGCCTGCCGATGATCGGCGTGCTGGCCCTGGACGCGACGGTCAACGACAACGCGCCAGCCGCCTACCGCGGCCTCGATCGCTTCGTCGCCCGCAAGAGAGTCGTTGCCGATCTCGACGCACTCGGACTGCTGGTCGAGACCAAGAAGCACAAGCTGACCGTGCCGCGCTGCGCGCGCACGGGTCAGATCGTCGAGCCGATGTTGACCGACCAATGGTTCATGGCCATGACCAAGCCGGGCGCTGACGGCGAGTCGATCGCCGGTCGCGCGATCCGCGCCGTCGAGCAAGGCGACGTGCGCTTCGTGCCGCCGCAATGGGTCAACACCTGGAACCAGTGGATGAAGAACATCCAGGACTGGTGCATCTCACGCCAGCTCTGGTGGGGGCATCAGATCCCGGCCTGGTACGGCAACGGCGGTGAACTCTTCGTTGCTCGCAACGAAGACGAAGCGCGGGCCAAGGCCACGTCCGCCGGCTACACCGGGGCGCTCAGGCGCGACGAAGACGTGCTCGACACCTGGTACTCGGCCTCGCAATTTCCCTTCTCCACCGTGGGCTGGCCGGCCAAGACCATCGAGCAGGACTTGTTCCTGCCATCGACCGTGCTCGTCACCGGCCACGACATCCTCTTCTTCTGGGTCGCCCGGATGATCATGATGACGCTGCACTTCACCCGAACTGACGATTGCCCAAAGGGCAAGGTGCCCTTCCGCGAGGTCTACATCCACGGCCTCGTGCACGACGCACATGGTCAGAAGATGAGCAAGAGCGAAGGCAATGTGCTCGACCCGGTGGACTTGATCCAGGGCGTCGACCTCGACACGTTGGTGAAGAAGTCGACCACCGGACTGCGCAAGCCCGAGACCGCACCGAAGGTCGCGGCGCGGGTGAAGAAGGAATTCCCGCTTGGCATGCCGGCCTATGGCGCCGACGCACTGCGCTTCACGATGGCCAGCTACGCCAGCCTGGGCCGCAGCATCAACTTCGACACCCAGCGCTGCGAGGGCTACCGCAATTTCTGCAACAAGCTCTGGAACGCGACGCGCTTCGTGCTGATGAACTGCGAGGGCCAGGATTGCGGCTTCGCGCCGCATGGCGCCGAGGAGTGCGTGCCTGGGGGTTACCTGGATTTTTCGATGACCGACCGCTGGATCGTCGGCGAGCTGCAGCGCGTCGAAGGCGCGGTGGCGCAGGGCTTTGCCGACTACCGGCTCGACAACGTGGCCAATGCCGTGTACTCGTTCGCCTGGGACGAGTATTGCGACTGGTACCTCGAGATCGCCAAGGTGCAGATCGCGACGGGCGACGCCGCGCAGCAGCGCGCTGCACGGCGCACCTTGATCCGCGTGCTCGAGACCGTGCTGCGCCTGCTGCACCCGCTGACGCCCTTCATCACCGCCGAGTTGTGGGAGCGCGTCGCGCCAGTGGCTGAGCGCAAGGTGGCAGGGGCCGCCAACGGCATCGTCACCGCGCCCTACCCCGTTGCGCATCCCGAACGCATCGACGCCCAGGCAGACGCCTGGGTGGCGCAACTCAAGGCCGTGGTGGGCGCCTGCCGCAACTTGCGCAGCGAAATGTCGCTGTCACCGGCCGAGCGCGTGCCGCTGCTGGTGCACGGTGAGGCCGCGTTCTTCGACGCCGCCGCGCCGCTGCTCAAGGCCCTGGCCAAGCTGGCCGACGTCAAGCGCCTGGACAGCGAAGCCGCGTTCGCGCAGGCGACGCAAAACGCACCGGTTGCGGTGCAAGGCAACGCCCGCCTGGCACTCGAAGTGCCGATCGATCTGGCGGCAGAGCAGGCCCGCCTGGCCAAGGAAATCGCCCGCCTGCGCGGCGAGGTGGTGAAGGCCCAGGCCAAGCTCGACAATGAGGGCTTCGTCGCCCGCGCGCCCGCGGCGGTGGTCGCACAGGAGCGCCTGCGCCTGGCCGAATTCAGCCAGACGCTTCGTCGGCTGGAAGATCAAGCGGCACGTCTGGGGCCGTTGCCTTGAACTCGGCGCGCTTCGGCGCGGTGTTGGCCGTCAGCAGCTCGTCAATGCGCCGGGCCACCGCCCAGGCGCTGCGGATGCGCGACTCGCGCGTGGTGCTGGCCACCCGCGGCGTGATCTGCAAGGTGTCGATGTCGTGCAGCGGGCGGCCCGGGTCCATCGCGCCGGGTTCCAGGCTGTCGAACCAGGCCGCGGCCATGCGGCCGGTGGCCAGCACTTCGGCCAGCGCGGCTTCGTCGAACAGGCTCGAATGCGCAATGCTGACCAGCACCTGATTCGGTTTGCAAAACGGCAGGAAGCGCTCGCCGATCAGGCCGTGGTAGCGGGTGAAATAGGCCAGTTGCACACAGACGCCGTCGCTCTGCTCCATCACCTCGCGCAGCGGCAGCGGCTCGACGCGCCAGCGGCTCCAGACATTGTCCGACGCATGCACCGAGGGGTCGTAGCCGACCACGCGTGAGCCGAAGGCGGCCAGCAACTGCGCCAGCGAGCGGGCCGCCGGCACCATGCCGATCAGGCCGATCGTGGCGCCGCCGAGTTCGCGCCCGACCAGCAGCCCTTCGGCGTTGACCACGGGCACGCGGCGCAAAAGCGCCAGCAGCGCGCCGACCATGAACTCGGCCTCGGCGACGGCGCTGGCAGTGACGCTGCGCACCACCTCGACCCCGGCCCGGCCGCAGGCATCGAGGTCGATGTTCTCGGCACCCGAACTCAGCCGCCCGACCGCGCGCAGCACCGGCGCGTAGTGCAGCACCTGGGCGTCCAGTGCCACGGAAGGCGGGATGATCAGCGCGCGGATGTTGAACAGGGCTTGGCGCAGGGCCCGCGGGTCGCGCGCCAGCTCCGGGGCGTAGCGCACAGCATGGCGCTCGCCCAGCCATTGCATGACCTCCGGCTCGAGCGGCTCAACGATCAGGACGTCCATGCACCCTTCGGGCAGTTTTCGGGCCGAACGCAGTGAGCCTGCGTGCCAGAATCTGCCCGTCTCCCCTGCGTCAATTGTAAGCAAATGCACATAAAAAAGGCGATCTTTCCCGTGGCAGGTCTCGGAACGCGATTCCTGCCGGCCACGAAGGCCCAGCCGAAGGAGATGTTGCCGGTGGTCGACAAACCGCTGATTCAGTATGCGGTTGAAGAGGCGTATGCCGCCGGCGTCAGAGAGATGATCTTCGTCACGGGCCGCCACAAGCGACCCATCGAAGACCACTTTGACATGACGTTCGAGTTGGAAGTAGCCCTTGAACAAGCGGGTAAGGCGGAACTACTTCACGTCGTGCGCAGCGTCAAGCCCGACGACATGGATTGCATCTACGTGCGCCAGGCGCAAGCGCTCGGTTTGGGCCACGCAGTGCTGTGCGGGCAGAAGCTGGTGGGCAACGAACCCTTCGCGGTTTTGCTCGCCGACGATCTGATGGTCGGCCAGCCGCCGGTGCTGGCGCAGATGGTTGAGCAGTACAAGGAGTGGCGGGTGTCGATCCTGGCCGTGCAGGAAGTGCCGGCGGACCATACCCAGCGCTACGGCATCGTCGCCGGCACACCGGTCAATGACCGGCTCGTCAACGTCGAGCGCATCGTTGAAAAGCCCAAACCGGCCGATGCGCCATCGAGGCTGGGCGTGGCCGGCCGCTACATCCTCACGCCCGGCGTGTTCCACGAAATCGCCAACCAGCAACGTGGCGTTGGCGGCGAGATCCAGCTCACCGACGGCATCGCCGGCCTGCTGCGCCGCGAGAAGGTGTTTGCCTACCGCTACGAGGGCCGGCGCTACGACTGCGGCAGCAAGGAAGGCTTCCTGCAAGCCAACGTCGAGCTGGCGCTCGAGCACCCGCAACTCGGACCGGGCTTTCGCGACTACCTGAAGTCGCTGGCACTGTGAACCAGCGGGCGCCTACCTGCGCCGCAGGTAGTGCACGAAATCCTTCTCGCCACTGATCTGCTCGACCAGTTCGTTGCCGGTCTGGCGCGCGAAGGCCTGGAAATCGCGCACCGATCCCGGGTCGGTGGCCACCACCTTCAGCACCTCGCCGCTCAACATGTCGGCCAAGGCTTTCTTGGCCTTGAGGATCGGCAGCGGGCAGTTCAGGCCGCGGGTGTCGAGTTCTTTTTGCGCTTCCATGCGGGACTCCATCAGATCGGCGTCGATTCTAGGCGCTACCCCGTGCAGCCCAGTCGATGTACTCGGGCTCATGGCCGCGGCTCTTCAACCAGTCGGCCAGTGCATAGCCGGTGCCAGCGCGCCAGCATTTCACGTCTTGCGGCGCGAACAGCTTGTACTCGGCCAGCTCGGGCGACAGGCGCACCTCGCCGCGGGCCGCAGCGTGGTAGGCGATGATGATCTGGTTCATGCGCTGGAAATCGTAGACGCCGATCAGCGTCAGCGCATCGACCGTGAGCGCCGTTTCCTCGCCGACCTCGCGCGCGATGCCGGCCTCGGGCGTTTCGCCCGCTTCCATGAAACCGGTGATCAGCGCAAAGCGCCGGCCCGGCCAGGCCGCATTGCGCGCCAGCAGCAACTGGCCATCGCGGTCAGTGCATTCGACCACGGCGGCGAGCACGGGCGTCGGGTTGTTCCAGTGCGTATAGCCGCAGGCGGCGCAACGCATTCGCGTCTTCGGGCCACCGTCTTCCTGCTGTTCGATCAAGGTCAGCGGCCCGGCGCAGCTCGGGCAGTAGCGGTACAGATTCACCGTGCGTCCTGAGCCTGTCGAAGGATCATGCCGGGAACACACCCGTCGACAGGTAGCGATCACCGCGGTCGCAGACGACGAACACGATCGTCGCGTTCTCCAGCCGCTCGGCCAGGCTCAGCGCCACGCAGCAGGCGCCTGCGGCCGAGATGCCGGCGAAGATGCCTTCATCGCGTGCCAGCCGCCGCGCCATGTCTTCGGCGTCGGCCTGGCTGACGAGCACGATCTCGTCGACATGGGTGGCGTCGTAGATCTTCGGCAGGTAGGCCTCGGCCCATTTGCGGATGCCCGGGATGCGCGAGCCCTCGCTGGGCTGCGCGCCGACGATGCGCACCGCCGGGTTGCGCTCTTTCAGGAAGCGCGAGACGCCGGTGATCGTGCCGGTGGTGCCCATCGCACTGACGAAATGCGTGACCTGGCCCTCGGTGTCGGCCCAGACCTCGGGCCCGGTGGTCTCGTAGTGGATGCGCGGGTTGTCGGCGTTGGCAAACTGGTCGAGCACGCGGCCCTTGCCGTCGGACTGCATCTGCAAGGCCAGATCGCGCGCGTATTCCATGCCGCCCGAGCGCGGCGTCAGCACCAGCTCGGCACCGAAGGCCTTCATCGTCTGCGCGCGTTCGATCGACAAATCCTCCGGCATGATCAACACCATGCGGTAGCCGCGGATCGCCGCGGCCATCGCCAGCGCGATGCCGGTGTTGCCCGAGGTGGCTTCGATCAGCACATCGCCCGGCGCGATCTCGCCGCGCTCTTCGGCGCGTTTGATCATGCTCATCGCCGGCCGGTCTTTCACCGAACCGGCCGGGTTGTTGCCTTCCAGCTTGCCCAGGATCACATTGCCGCGCTGCGAATTGCCGGCACCCGGCAGGCGCTGCAGTTGCACCAGCGGGGTGGCGCCAATGACGTCTTCGAGGGTCGGGTAGGCAGGCATGCGCCGATTGTCGCAGTGCGTAAAAGCCTGCGCAGACTGCGTGTGATAATCCGCGCCCACGCTCTACCGCGTGCCTTTCTATCCTGCCCGGGTGGCGAAATCGGTAGACGCAAGGGACTCAAAATCCCTCGCCGCAAGGCGTGCCGGTTCGAGTCCGGCCCCGGGCACCAACCACATTCCGATGCCGTCACTGCCGCCGGTCACCAGAGCCTTGATCCTGATTTGCGTGGCGGTGTTCGCCATGCAGCAGTTGCTGCCGCTGGTCGGCCTGTTGGCGCTGTGGCCGCTGCAGAGCGGCAACTTCATGCCCTGGCAGGTGTTCAGCTACGCCTTCCTGCATGGCGACCTGCTGCACCTGTTCTTCAACATGCTGGCGCTGTGGATGTTCGGCGCCGAGATCGAGCGTTTGTGGGGCGGCAAGCGCTACCTGCAGTTCCTGCTCGCCAGCTCGATGGCCGCGGCGCTGGTGCAACTGGTCTGGACCCTGCTGATCGGCTCGCGCGTGCCCACGCTCGGCGCCTCGGGCGCCACCTACGGCCTGTTGCTGGCCTTCGGCATGCTGTTCCCCAACCGCACCATCATGCTGCTGATCCCGCCGATCCCGATGAAGGCCAAGTTCTTCGTTGCCATCTTCGGTGCGCTCGAGCTGATCCAGGGCGTGATGGGCCCCAGCGGCATCGCCCACTTTGCCCACCTGGGCGGCATGCTCGGCGGCTTCCTGATGATTCGCTACTGGCGCGGCCAGGCGCCGTTCGGCCGCCGCCGCTGATCGCCCCGCCGGCCACTCGGCCATTCGGCCATTGCAGTGCGCGCCGGCTTGGCGCATCCTGGGGCATGACCGCAGGAGTGGTGTGATGCGTACAAGCATTCGGCAAATGGCGTGGACTGTGTTGTGCTGGGCGTCGGCAGTTGTCGCCGCCGCGCCCAGCGAACTCGAAGCCCAGTCGCGCGCGCTCGAACGCGCCAGCCAGGCCGTCGTCGGCGTGCAGGCACTGGCGCTGGAAGACGCCAGGTCGAATGCCACTCTGGGCCGCTTGCGTAAGGGCTCGGGCGTGGTCATCGACGCCGAGGGCCTGGTGCTGACGATCGGCTACCTGGTGCTCGAAGCCGACCAGGTGCAATTGCTGCTCGACGACGACCGCAGCGTGCCCGCGCGGGTGGTTGGCTACGACCTGGCCACCGGCTTTGGCCTGCTGCAGGCGCTGGCACCGTTGCGCATCGCACCGGCCCCGCTCGGCGGCTCGCGCGGCGTGTCGAGCGAGGAGCCCCTGCTGGTGGCCAGCGGCGGCGACCGCGGCCAGCTCAGCATGGCCCGGCTGGTGTCGCGGCGCAGCTTTGCCGGCTACTGGGAGTACCGCATCGACGAGGCGATGTTCACCGCGCCGCCACGCACCGACCACAGCGGCGCGGGCCTGTTCAACAGCCGCGGCGAACTGGTCGGCATCGGCTCGCTGGTGGTTGCCGACACCCGCAGCGAACCGCGCGGCGAGGGCCCGCGCCAGCCGGGCAATCTGTTCGTGCCGACCGACCTGCTGCGCCCGATCCTGGCCGAGCTGCGCACGCGCGGCATGTCCAGCGCCAGCCGCCGGGCCTGGCTCGGCGTCAATTGCGTCGAGCAATCCGGCGTGCTGCATGTGGTGCGCGTCACCAGCGACAGCCCGGCCGAAGTGGCGGGCCTG
>JANOKY010000243.1:0-3859 GCA_031419635.1 Burkholderiales bacterium
GACGATGCGGGCGACCCGCCCGGTGTCTGCGCCGAAGCGCTCGGCCAGCAGGGGCACGAACTGGCCGAAGACTGGCGGCTGGGCGGCACCCTCATCGACGACATCGCTGAACCCGGTCAGCGGCGCGAGGCCTTCAACATCATGCTGTCGATGCCGCGTGGCACCGACGCGCTGATCGTGCAGCGCGCGGCGCGAGTGTTCGTGCAGGCCGAACTGGCCGACCACAAGGTCGTGATGGTTCTGCACGACCACCAAGCCAACCCGCACGTGCACCTCAGCGTGCGGGCCGAGTCCAAGCACGGCAAGCGGCTGAACCCGCGCAAGGCCGACTTGCATCGCTGGCGCGAGACCTTCGCCGAGAAGCTGCGGGGCTGGGGCGTTGACGCCGAGGCGACGCGGCAGGCCAGCCGCGGCAACTCGCGCAAATATGAACCGCTGTGGCGCGTGAAGGCAGGGCAGGACGGTCACCTGCTGAAGACGCGCGCCCGATTCAAGGCCAGCGCGGCGTCAGTGGCCAGCCGGGCGGAACCGGTCGAGGCTTGGGGCCACATCGCCAAGGCGCTGGCTGCGTCCGGTGATCCAGGCGACCACAGCCTGGCACAGGCGAATGCGCGGTTCGTGCGCGAGACGCCGGCCGTCAGACCGCTCAACCGCTAGATCAAAGCTGGCTTCGTGCCCGAGGCGCGTATTGCCTCGGGCAGGATCCTGGGGAGGAGTGTCCGCATGATGGCGCCGCCGCCCTGGTGCTCGGGTGAAACCAGTCGTGGCGTCGGCGGGCTCCTTACCGCGACCCCGGTCGATTGCACCGACGCACATGCCGCGAACGTCGCGCAACCCAGCGCGAGCACGATGCGGAAGCTTCGCGCCGAAACTCGCGATCGCGGCGTTATCGACGGCGCAGGCGGAGTGCCGACCCGCAAGAGTTTCGAGCGTCACGCGCTACGCCGAGGCAGTCGCGGCACCTTCGGCAGCCGCTGCTGCCTCGCTGCGCAGCCGGCTGATCATCACCGCGGCCGCATGGGAGATGTGCTGGCGCGCCAGCGCTTCGGCCGCTGCGCCGTCGCCCGCCATCACCGCATCGAGCATCGCCTCGTGCTGGTCCCAGATGTCGCGCGGCAGTTTGTCGCGCATCAGCACCTCACCCATCACACGCTGGGTGTAGGTCCACTGCGCTTCCATCGTCGGCGCGATCAGCGGGTTCTCCGACAGCCCGTAGATGAAGTCGTGGAACTTGAGATCGGCGGCGATCATCGCCGCGACCGAGCCGCCAGCGACCGCCTTGCGCCCGTTCTGGATCAGCGCCGGGCCCTGCTTCTTCACTCGTTCGGCGTTGCGTTCGGCAGCCTTGCGGAACGCCAGCCCTTCCATTACCGCGCGGATGTCGTACATGTTGCTGACCTGGTCCAGGTCTAGCGATGCGACGATCAGCCCACGGCCCGGCGCGTCGCGCAGCACGCCCTGGTTGCGCAGCAGCAGAAGCGCCTGCTGCACCGGCTGGCGTGAAACGCCGAGCACCTGCGCAATCTGCTCCTGGATGATGCGCTCGCCGGGCTTCAGCTTGCCGGCCGAGATCTCGGAGACGATGGCTTCGTGGACCTGCTCAACGAGCTTGGGCTGAACAGCGAGGACTTTCATGGGCCGGAGTATAGAACGGCGAGCCGAATCTGAATTCAGAATCCAGCTGTCTTAGCGTGCGCGCTGTTGATCTTTCACCTGGCGCCAGCCGGCCTCGGCGATCGGGCGCGCCAAGCGGCCGGTCTGCTCGGCCTCGGCGCTGGCGGCGCTGCCGTGCAGCGCTCGGTGCAGGATGCCCTGCAGGATCGCCGCCATCCGGAACATGTTGAACGCCATGAAGTAGTCCCAGTCGGCCAGCGCCGCGCGCCCGCTGCGCTTGCAATAGGCCTGCACATAGGCGTTTTCGAGCGGGATGCCAAGCGTCGCCAAGTCGTGGCCCTTGAGGCCGCGGAACTCCGCGGGTGTCACGCGCCAGGTCATGCAGTGGTAGGCGAAGTCGGCCAGCGGGTGGCCCAGCGTCGACAACTCCCAGTCCAGCACCGCCAGTACGCGCGGCTCGTGGGGATGGAAGATCAGGTTGTCGATCCTGAAGTCGCCGTGCACAAGCGTGGTTTCGTCGGCTTCGGGCAGGTGCATGGGCAGCCATTCGATCAGGCTCTCCATCGCGGCGATGGGCTCGCTGATCCCGGTTTGGCTGGCGCGGTACTGCCGGGTCCAGCGCTCGATCTGGCGCTTCAGGTACTGGCCCGGGCGACCGTAGGCGGCCAGCCCGGCGGCGTGGTGGTCGACGCCGTGCAAGGCCGCGATCACGCGGTTCATCTCTTCGTAAATCGCGCCACGCTGCTCCGGCGTCATGCCGGGCAGCGACGGGTCGAGGAAGTTGCGGCCTTCGACGTGGTCCATCACGTAGAAGGCACTGCCGATCACCGAGTCGTCCTCGCACAACAGGTGCACATGCGGCACCGGCACCGCGCTGTGGGCCAGCGCCGCCATCACGCGGTACTCGCGGTCGACCGCATGCGCCGAAGGCAGCAGCACGCCCGGCGGCTTGCGCCGCAGCACCCAGCGCCGACCGCCGGCCTCGAGCAGATAGGTTGGGTTCGACTGGCCGCCGCTGAACTGCTGGGCGGAGAGTTCTCCGCCGAAGCCGGGCAGGTGCTGGCGCAGGTAAGCGGCCAGCGGTTCGAGCGCGAACGGATGTCTCATCGTCGCAACTTCTTCTCGGGTCGGTTTCGGGCTTCCAGCCAGTCGGCGATGCCCGGCGCCAGCACCGCCTGCGCCTTGCCGCCGACGAAGGTGCCGATGTGGCCGCCGGGCACCGAGAGTTCGGCGTAGTCGGCAGTGCCGAAGTGCCGGCCTTGGCCGCGCGAGCAGGCGATGGGGATCACGACATCGCCATCGGCCGAGACATTGAGCACCGGCATCGTCACCTTGCGCAGGTCGACGGTGCGGCCACCCAGCACGAACTCGTTGCGGACCAGCTTGTTGTCCTGGTACAGGTCCTTGAACCACTGGCGCACGAACTCGCCTGGCGCGTCGGGGCGGTCGCCGAGCCAGCGCTCCATGCGCAAGAAGTTCAGCAGCTTGCGCTCGTCGTCGAGCACGTCGATCAGGTCGACGGTGTACTTCGACAGGTTGCCCACCGGGTTCATCATCAGGAAGCTGTGACCGACCGACGGCCCCGACGCGTTGCCCATCGAATCGACGAGCGCGTCGATGTCGTCGCCGGTCAGCGCGCGCGCCCAGCGGTTCATGTAGCCGCCGGCCGCTTCGGGCGCCGCCTTGTCGCCGTGGAAATCGATCGGCGTGACCGTCAGCACCAGGTTGCGCACCTTGTGCGGATGCAGCGCGGCATGGCACAGCGACAGCACGCCGCCCTGACAGACGCCGATCAGGTTGATGCTGTCCACCGCCTCGCGCTCGCGGATCACATCGACGCAGCCGTCGAGGTAGCCGTTGACGTAATCGTCGATCGTCAGCCAGCGGTGGCGGCGCTGCGGTTCACCCCAATCGACCATGTAGACGTGCAGCCCGCGCGCCAGCAGCTTGCGCACGAAGGAGCGCTCGGCCTCGAGGTCGATCATCTGGTAGCGGCCGACCAGCGCGTAGGCGATCAGCACGATGATCGGCGGCCCGGCCGGCGCTTTGGCTTGCGGGTCGGGGCGGTAGTGGTACAGGCGCACCATGTCCTCGCGCCAGATCTCGTCCTTCAGCGCGGTCGCGATCGCCAGTTCGCTTTCGCTGAAGCGGGCGACGCGCTGCGCGCCCTTGACGATCTTCTGCTGCGCCTCCCCCAACTCGCGCAGCACCGTCAGCGGCTGAATGTCGACGGGCCAGCGGTTCA
>JANOKY010000244.1:0-5674 GCA_031419635.1 Burkholderiales bacterium
ATGGCCAGGGTCTGGCGCACATTCTGCTCGACCAGCAGCACGGTGATGCCCAGGCGCCGGTTGATGTCGCCGATGATGCGGAAGCTCTCTTTCACGTACAACGGTGACAAGCCCAGCGAGGGCTCGTCGATGATCAGCAGCCTCGGCTGGGCCATCAGGCCGCGCCCTATCGACACCATCGCCTGCTCGCCACCCGACATCGTGCCGGCCAGTTGTGCCCGGCGTTCGGCCAGCCGCGGGAACAGCGCATAAGCCTGCTCGATGCGGCGGGCCACTTCCTGCGGATCTCGCTGCTGGTAGGCACCCACGCGCAAGTTCTCTTCCACTGTCATCTTGGGAAACACCTTGCGTCCCTCGGGGATGCAGGCGATGCCCTCGGCGATGATGCGGTGCGTCGGCAAGCCGCTGATGCGCCGGCCGTCGAAGTGGATCGCGCCGGCATGCGGCGGTGTCAAGCCCAGGATGGCGCGGATCAGCGTCGACTTGCCGGCGCCGTTGGCGCCCAGGATGCAGGTGATGCTGCCCGGCGCCACCGTCAGCGACACACCATGCAGCACATCCACTCGGTCGTAGGTGGCGTGGACGGCGTCGACGACCAGCAAGGGCTTGGTAACTTCGGCGCCGCTCATGTCAGCGCCTCGCTGGGCTGGTCCTGCCCCAGGTAGGCCACCTGCACCTCGGGGTGGCGCGTGATCTCGGCGTAGCTGCCGTCGGCGATCTTCCTGCCGTAGTTCAACACCACGCAGCGCTGGGTGATGCGCTGGATCACGCCCATCTCATGCTCGATGATGACGATGGTGAAAGGCGACAGCCTCTTGCGCACCTGCAGGATGTCGTCCATCAGCTCGGCAGTCTCGTCGTGCGTCATGCCGGCCGAGGGCTCGTCCAGCAGCACCAGCCGCGGGTTGGAAATCAATGCACGGCAGACCTCCACGCGGCGCCGGTCGATCATGCTCAAGGACCCCGCCGACAGCCACATCTTGGCCGCCATGCCGGGGTTGAAGGTCTTCAGCAGCGTGTGCACCTGCTCCACCGTCTGCTCGAACTGCCGGCGCAGCGCCTTGCGTTGCAGCAGGTTGAACACCAGCCCGGCGTTCAGGTGCTGGGTCTGGCCCAGCGCGACGTTGTCGAACACCGTGAGCGGCAGCGACAGCCGTGATCGCTGGAAGGTGCGCGTGACGCCGGCCTTGTACACCGCCTGCGGGCTCTGGAGGGTGATCTCGGCACCGCCCAGCAGCACCTGCCCCGCCGACGCCGCATACAGCCCGGTGACGACGTTGAAGAAGGTCGTCTTGCCCGAGCCGTTGGGGCCCAGCAGGCCGAGGATCTCGTGCTCGTGCACCACCAGGTCCAGCGCGTCCAGCGCGGTCAGGCCGCCGAAGCGCATCGTCAGCCCGCGCGCTTCCAGCAGCGGGTTCGTCGAAGCAGCAGCCATCACGCCGCCCCCCGCCCGGGAAAGTACCGTCGCACGGTGCGCGGCAGCAGCCCGTCGGGCCGGTACAGCAAGATGAAGATCACCAGCAGTGCATACAGCAGGAAGCGGTACTCGGCGATGAACTGGAACTTCTCCGGCAGGATCAGCACCACGATGGCTGCGGGCAGAATACCCCAAGGATTGCCGATGCCGCCCAGGATGACGATCGACACCAGGATCAGCGAGTCGGCGAAGGTGAAATTGTTGGGCGCGACATAACTGGTCATCATCCCGTACACCGCGCCGGCCAGGCCGGCAAGGAAGTTCCCGAAGGTGAAGGCCAGCACCTTGCCACGGGCGATGCTGATGCCGAACACCGACGCGGCCACCTCGTCGGTCCGGATCATGTCCATCGCCAGGCCCAGCCAAGAGCGCTCGACGCGCCGCACGAAGACAAAGGCCACCACGCACAGCGCCAGGCTCAGCAGCGCGTAGTTGGCGTAGAACGAGATCTCGATGCCTTCGAACAATCCGCTGCCTTCGATGTTGTCGTTGAGCGGCCAGCCGAACAGCGTCATGCCCGGGATGCGCAGGCCCTGCGGCCCACCCAGCGTGTCATTCACCTCGAGGAAGTTCTTGAACAGGATGCCGAAAGCCATGGTGACCAGCGCGGCATAGTGGCCGCGCGTGCGCAGCACCGGCCAGATCAGCAGCGAGCCCAGCACTGCGGCCACCAGCCCACCGGTCAGCAACACCAGGCCATGGGGCAGCGCGGTGTGGGTGGCCAGCGTGGCCGCCGTGTAGCTGCCGATGCCGAAGAATGCCGCGCCGGCGAAGTTGACGACGCCGGCGTAGCCGAACTGCAGGTTCAGGCCCAGGCAGACCACCGCGTACAGCAGCACGGTGCAAAGCAGCAGCAGCGCGAAGTGCACGTCATGCAATGCGAGCACCAGCGCCAGCACGCCGGCGGTGCACAGCACGCCCAATGCACGCGGTGCGGCATTGGACGCGGCGGCCAGTGGCACGTCCCAGCCGCTGCGGCGCAGGCCCAGCATGACGGCCGGTGCCAGCACCAGCAGGCCGGCCATTGCCAGCTGGCTTTCGGCGTGCAGCAAAGCCCACAGGTAGACGAAGACCGCGCTGGTAGCAGCAGTCAGTCGCAGGACAGGGTTCGAGAGCAGGTTCATCTCAGACTCGCTCGCTCGACCGTTCGGCGATCAGCCCAGTGGGCTTCCAGGCCATCAGCAGAATCACCATCGCAAACGCGAACACGTCCTTGTAGGCGCTGGGGATGCTGGGCGTGATCATCGGCAGTGCCACCGCGCCCACCGTCTGCAGCGCGGCGAACAGGAAGCCGCCCAGGATCGCGCCCAGGAAGTTGCCCAGCCCACCCAGGATGGCGGCGGCAAAGCCGATCACCCCCAGCAGCAGGCCGATGCCGAAGTTGATCTCGTTGTAGTACAGACCGTTCATCACGCCGGCCATCGCCGCCAGCGCCGAGCCCAGCCCGAAGGTGATCAAGACCACGCGCTGGAAGTCGATGCCCATCACCCGGGCGGTCTCGCTGTCTTGCGCCACTGCGCGGATCGCCAGGCCCAGCCGTGTGCGGGTGATCAGCAGGTGCACACCGGCGATGATGGCCAGCCCCGAAGCCAGCAGGATCAGGCTGTCGGCGCGCAGCGTGAGCGCGCCGAAGTTCAGCGTGCCCTCGGGCAGAAGCCGCGGAAACGGCTTGGGGTTGGAGCCGTTGGGGTAGAACAGGCGCACCGCCTCGCGCAGCGCCAGGCCGAACATCAGCGTGGCCAGCAAGGTGTTCAGCGGCGGCGCGTTCTTCAGCGGCAGCACGAGGTAGCGGGCCACCAGCGCACCCACGCCGGCCGTCACCGCCATCGCTGCGGCCAGCATCAGCGCCAACAGCAGCCACGGCTGGGTGATGCCCATCGCGCCGGCACCCAGATAGGCGGCCAGCGCGGTGAAGCCGCCGAGCATCAGCACGTCGCCATGCGAAAACTTGATGACATCGAGCACGCCGAAGAACAGCGTGAAGCCCACCGCCACCATGGCGTACACCACGCCCAGCATCAGCGTGTTCATCACGTATTGGCTGAGAACGTCAACACTCATGCCAAGGCTCCCAGCGTCGCAACGGGTGGCGGGTTCACTGCCCGATCAGCTTGCGTTTCTTGGTGGCGTACTCGCTGTCTTCCCACAGCACCCACTTGTTGTCCTGCACCACGTACTTGGAGATCAGCGGCACGATGTTCTGACGGTGGTCGTCGAAGGTGACCTTGCCGATGATGGTGTCGGCGTCCTTGGTCTTGTTCAGCGCGTCGCGCACCTTCTTGCGATCGGGGCCCACCTTCTCGATCGTGTCCATGATCAGCATGGTCGCGGCAAAGGCGAACGGGCCGTAGGCCTCGGGCGGCTCGGCGTACTTGGCCTGGTTGTACTTGGCGATGAAGTTCAGCCCGCCGGGCAGCTTCTCCCAGGGTGCGCCTTCGATGAAGGACAGCGAGCCCTCGGCCAGGTTCTTGCCCAGGCCCTCGTGGAAAGCGGCCGACTTGATGCCCGAGGTGCCCTGGAACACCGCCTTCAGCCCCAGCTTGTCCATCTGGCTGCGGATGCGGATGCCGATGGGCGTCAGGCCTCCGAAGTAGATGACATCGGGCTTCAGCTCCTTGGCCTTGGTCAGCTCCGCAGTGAAGTCCTGCTGATCCGCGGTGACGCCGAAGGTGCCGACGATCTGGCCGCCCGACTTGGAGACGAATTGGCTGAAGTATTTATTGTGGCCCTTGCCGTAGTCGGTGGTGTCGTGGATCACCACCCACTTCTTGTAGCCCTGGCCGGTCATGAACTTCGAGGCCACCTCGTTCTGGTTGATCATCGTGCCGTTGATGCGATGGATCTCCTTGTGCTCGTTGCCATAGGTGATCTCGGGGAGCACCGCTCCCCACACGACCGCCGGCATGCCGAACTTGTGATAGACGTCCACCGTGCTCATGGCCACCGCCGAGCAGTAGTGCGTCACGCCGGCGATGATCGAGTTGTCAGCCGCAGCCTTGGTGGCCACCTGCACGCCGACATTGGGTTTGCATTCGTCGTCCAGCACCACCAGCTCGATCTTGTACTTGGACTTCGGATCCTCGTTGTGCAACCTGACGGCCAGGTCAGCCGAGTTGCGGCCGCCGATGCCGTTGGCGGCCACGCCTCCGGTCAGCGGGCCGATAAAGACGATTTTCACGCTGTCCTTGGCGCTGGCCAGCGAGGTGCCGAGCAACATGGCCACCAACAGCGGGGCAGCCAGACGGTTCAGAAAGTGGGGGCAATCGGTCATCTTGAGGTCCTTGATTGAGGTTGAAAGACTGTCGCGTCAGGTGGATCGGGCCGCGCTCGTTGGCTCATCATCCGCCACGCTCGGCCGGCGGGCGCAGCAGCATGCGGGTGACCTCGTCGGGCAGGACGCGCGGTACACCCACGCGCCTGGGCATGCCCTGCACGAAGGGGAAGAGTTGCACCTGGGCAACGGTGAACACGCGCCGCAGTTCGGCCACCGGTTCTCGGTGCTCGTCGACGCGCAGATCGACATTGGCATAGACCTCGCTGCCCACCACCTTCAGCGCCGCCGATTGCTTGCCCCGCATGTCGCCGCCGGCGCGGTCACCGGCTTCCAGCACGCGCAGCAGGCGTTCGGCCAGGTCGGCTTCGGGCGTGCGCAGCCAGGCATCGCGCATCGCGATCAACGTGGCCTCGCCCACCAGCATGTTGCCCTGAACGGCGAAATCGCTGCCGACGAACTGCCCGCACCAGGGCGTGCAGCGCGCACCCGACCAGGCCACACCCGGTCCCTGCCGGCCGATGACGCCGATCTGGCGCAGCGCGGCGTCGCCGTCCCGCGCAAGCGACCGGTCCAGTGCCGCCTGCGCTGACATCCCGTCCTGCATCGCGGCCAGTACCTCGACGGCCAGGTAAGGATTGACCCACGATTGGGTGGATACCGCGCCGGTAGCCGGCACCAGGTAAGGGCACATCGACCCGACCGCTGGCACCGCGCTGCTGACCGCCACGCCCAGCTCTCCACTGCATTCGCAGCGGGCGATGATCGAGAACGTGTTCAGTTCGAGCATGCTCACAACCCCAGTTCGTGAAGGATGCATTCGCGCGCATCGGCTGCGTCTGTGCGGCCCTGCGCGCCGATTTCGCCACGCTCCAGCACGGCGAAGCGGTTGGCGGTGCGCAGCGCGAATTCGACGTTCTGCTCGA
>JANOKY010000245.1:0-9443 GCA_031419635.1 Burkholderiales bacterium
GGCCAAGGCGCGATCGAAGCCATCGTCGCCGCCCGCGACGCCACCGGCGAGCGCGAAGGCGAGGGCGGTGGGCCGTTCCGCAGTCTGTTCGACTTCGCCGCGCGCGTCGACCGCCAGCGCGTCAACAAGCGCGCCGTCGAAGCGCTGGTCAAGGCCGGCGCTTTCGACGCGTTGCATCCTGACCGCGCTGCTCTGCTGGCCAGCGTGTCACTGGCCTTCGATTGGGCCGACACGCAAGCCGCACATGCCGACCAGGGCGGCCTGTTCGACTTCGCCGATTCGCACGCCGCCAGCACGCAGGAGCCGGCGCTGGTGGCGGCCGAGCCGTGGAGCATCAAAGAGCGGCTGACGCTGGAGAAATCCGCGCTCGGCTTTTACCTGTCGGGCCACTTGTTCGAGCAGAGCGCCGCCGAGGTGCGCCTCTTCGCCAAGCGCCGCGTCGCCGATCTGGTTGACACCCGCGAGCCGCAGTTGCTGGCCGGCATCGTCAGTGATTTGCGGGTGGTCAACGGCCAGCGCGGTAAGGTGGCGATCTTCAAGCTCGACGACGGCAGCGAGACCATCGAAGCGGTGGCCAACGAAGAGCTGCTCGACGCCAACCGCGAGCGCCTGCGCGAGGACGAACTGGTCATCGTGCAGGGCAAGGTCCAGCCCGACCGGTTCAGCGGCGGGCTGCGCCTGACTGTCAACCAGTTGTGGGATTTGCCTGCGGCGCGCGCGCGCTTCGGCAAGTACCTGGCGGTGGTCGTCAACGGCAAGGCACCGCCAGTGGCCGACGTGATCCGCACCTGGCCGGCGAGGAAGTTCGCCACCGACCAGGGCGAGACGCAGCAGGGCCTGGCGATCCGCCTGCAACTGCAACGCCAGGCCGTGCAAGCCGAGCTCGACCTCGGCGACGCCGCCCGCTTCTGGCCCAGCGACGAAGCCCTGGCGCGCTGGAAGACGCTGGCGCATGAGGGCCGCGCGGCGGTGGTCTACGACTGAGCTTCAGTCGTTGCGCCGGTCACGAACTGGCGTGATTTGCCGGCGCTGATCGCTCGATCGCGGGCCAGCAAGTGCCTAGACTGTGCAGCCATGGACGGGCCGCGCAGCAATGCCACCACCGGGCTGGTGCTCACCGGCGGGGGTGCGCGCGCGGCTTACCAGGTGGGGGTGCTCAAGGCGGTGGCGCGCATCCGCCGCGAAGTCGGGGCGCCGCGCGGCAATCCATTCGGCGTCATCACCGGCACGTCTGCGGGCGCCATCAACGCCGCCGCGCTGGCCTGCCATGCCGACCGCTTCGACCTGGCTGTGGCCGGAGTCGTCAACATCTGGCGCCACTTCAGCGCCGACCAGGTCTACCGCGCCGACGCCTTTGGCGTGGTGCGCACCGGCGCGCGCTGGCTGACGATGCTGACCATCGGCTGGGCGATCGCCCGCTGGCGCCGCGCGCGCCCGCGCTCGCTGTTCGACAACAGCCCGCTGGCCGAGCTGCTGCAAAAAGTCGTGCACTTCGATCGCCTGCCCGGGCTGCTGCGCGAGGGCCACCTGCGCGCGCTGGCCATCACCGGCTCGTCGTACAGCAGCGGCGACCATGTCACCTTCTGCCAGACTGCGCGGCCGTTCGAGACCTGGCTGCGCTCGCAGCGCGTGGCCGTGCCGAGCACGATCGGCGTGCAGCACCTGATGGCCTCGTCGGCGATCCCGTTCGTCTTCCCGGCCGTGCAACTGGACCTGGCCGGCCGCGATGAATGGTTCGGCGACGGTTCGATGCGCCAATCGGCGCCGCTGTCGCCGGCCGTGCACCTGGGGGCCGAACGCATCCTGGTCATCGGCGCCGGGCGCATGAACGAGCCGGCGGGGCGCCATGTGCTCAGCGATGGTTACCCGAGCCTGGCGCAGATTGCCGGCCACGCGCTGTCGAACATCTTTCTCGATGCGCTGGCGGTCGACGTGGAGCGTGCGCAGCGCATCAACCGCACCCTGGCTCTGCTCGATGCGAAATCGCGCGCGCACACGCCGCTCAAGCCGCTCGACGTGCTGGTGATCGCGCCCAGCCAGCGCCTGGACGACATTGCCGCGCGCCACCTGCACAACCTGCCGACGGCGGTGCGCACGATGCTGCGCGGCGTCGGTGTCGGCAGCGAGCGCGCCGAGGTGCGTGGCGGCGCCGCACTGGCCAGCTACCTGCTGTTCGAGGCGCCGTACACCCGCGAGCTGATCGAGCTGGGTGCGGCCGACACGCTGGCGCGGCGCGACGAGGTGATTGCCTTTTTCGATTGGCCGACCAAGACCGTGCCGCGCGAGCAGCGCGAGGCGTGGTCAGCCACCGAGGCCGGTGGCCTGGATTGCCCGACCGACATGGCGCCGCTCAGTTGAGGGGTGTGGGGCCGAGGGCCAGATCCGCCGCGATGTTGGCAACGATGCGCTCGCAGAACTCAGTGTTGCTGAAGCGCAGGCTGGCCGGCGACAACAGGAACGCGCGCATCGCCTGCTGGTAAGCCGCGAACTGCGCCTCGCTGACCGAGCGCAGAAAAGCCAGCAACGCGTCCGGCGAGGCAAACCGATCGCCATCGATGAAGCACGCCGCCGGAATCGCCGGCTCGGCATGCGGCGTGCCGATGTACACCGGCACGCAGCCGCTGCTGAGGCAATCGAAGATCTTCTCGGTGACGTAGCCCGGGCTGCCGCGCGAGTTCTCGTAGCAGATGCAAAAACGCGCACGCTCGAGCACCTCGGCCTTCCTGCCGACCTTGCCGCGGTAGCTCGGGAATGGCGCGTTGCCCGGCTGCCAGCGCCGGCGCCATTCATGCACGCGCTTGGCGATGCGGCCCCAGGCGCCGGGCTGCACCGGCGGGATGTCCCAGCCCTGGCCGTAGAGCGTGAACAGCTCGGGCGCAACGGCTTCGAAGTGGCGGATGACCTCGACGCGGCGGCCATGCAGCGCGCGCGCATCGGGGTAGCGCAGGGCCTTGTTCGACGCGATCAGCACGCAGAACAGCGGCCTTTCGTGCCAGCCCGGCAGGTCGCGCACGGTCAGGTCATTGGGGTAGTCCAAACGCAGAAAATGCTCGCCGTCGATCAACGCTTCGTTCCAGGTGAAGACCTTGCGGTAGCGCGCCAGTTGCGCGCGGTCGGCGTTGAGCGGGCGCACCAGCGGGTCTTCGTAGAGAAAACTGTAGCAGGGCGTTGACGCCGGCAGTTTGCGTTGCGCGTTGAGGTGGAACTCGAACGTAATCGCGCGCCCGGCGTTCACGTCGCGGGTGTTCAGCACGATGCCTTCGCGGGCAAAGCGTTCGCGCAACTGTTGCCAGGGCAGAAAGAAATCGCCGCCGTTGGGGCCCGCACCGGGCTGAAAGATGCGGTTGCCTCGCTCGCGCTGGACGACGATGTTGGCGTAGCGCATCGGGCCTGGGCCTCAGACGCGTCCGCGCAAGGTGTTCCAGAGCTTGCGCCGCACGCTGCGCCAGAACTTCTTTCGTCCGGCGTGCTTGGTGCTGCGGGCGTTGATCAGGGCCGGGTTGATGAAGATGCGCCGGCCTGCCGCGCGCATCGCCAGGTGCAGGCCGACATGGTCGCAGACCTCGCGCCCGAGCCCGTCCAGGCCGACGTAGCGCGCGGCACCGATCGCCGCGCGGCGGTAGATGGCCAGGCCGCCGAAGGCCGAGTCGACCTCGATCCACGGCCGCGTCGGCGCGATGTGCACCATGCGCGAGAAGATCGCCACCTCATCGGCAGCCGCTTCGCCCAGCAGCGGCACCAAGGCCTCGTGTTCGCGCCAGCAATCGCCGGGGCACCACTGCGGGTGCCGGATCGTCCACACGTCGTAGTAGTAGTCGCCCTGATTGGCGCCGCACACATCCCACGCCGGTGTGCCGTCGGCCCAGCAGGTCGCCAGCGCCTCGCGCGTCAGGTGCCGGCACATGCCGTCGAGGTCGACCATGATCATGTGGCTGGCCGTCGCATAGATCGGGTTGGCCGCCACTTCGTCCAGACAGGCATTGCGGGCCATCGCGATGCGCTCGGTGCGCTTGGGATGCTGCTGGCGCAGATGGCCCAGGCTGATGCAGCGCAGATGGGGGTTGCGCGCGCTCATCGCTTGCAGCAGGGCCAGGGTGTTGTCGCTCGAGTCGCTTTCGACGACCAGCATCTGCACCTGCCTGAACAGGCTCGCGGCACGCGTCAAGGTGCTCAGGTCGCGCTCGATCGAGCGCGCGCAGTTGCGGGCCACGCCGCAGATCACGACGTCGAGCGTCGTCGGGTCTTCGCGGCTCATCGATCGGTCGGCGTGGCGGCGATGGCCAGTGCCTGCTCGCGTGCCAGCGCCAGGTCGGACCAGACTCTCGAGCGCAAACGCGCGCGTGCCAGCAGCGGCGCCAGCGCGTGCGTCTTGCGGGCCCAGGCCCAGCGCCATGGCGCGATGCGCTGGCGCGTGAACAGGTGGTAGCGGCGGCCGTCGGTGTGCACATCGCAGCCGAGTCGGCGGGCCAGAGCTTCCAGTGTGCGGCGGCGGAAGAAGCCGATGTGCTGGCCATGCTCGGCACCGTAATACCACCAGTCGGCTGGCGCCGGGGCTGGATCGGCCACCAGGTCGGTCGAGACCAGCACGCTGTCGGCCCGTGCGAGCAGCCGCTGCAATTCGGTGTGGGGGTCGCTGAAATGCTCCATCGCCTCGAAGGCGGTGACCAGTGCAGCCCGCTCGCCGGGGCCGGCCTCGAAGCCGCGCGCCAGCAGGTTCTGGCAATGGGGGTCGTGCCAGTACGCGTCGACGCCGCGGTCGCGCAGCATGCGCACCAGCACGCCGTAGCCGCCGGCGCAATCGATCACCCGAGCATCGAGCCGGCTGACCAGCATCAGCATCGCCAGCACCATGCTGGTGTTGCGGCTGTTGCGGCGCAACAGGCCGGTGTCCGAGCGGTTGATGGCTTCGACATAGGCCTCATCGAGCCAATGCGGCGTTTCCGTCTGCACATAGCCGCAATCGGCGCAGTCGAAGTAGCCGATCCGGTGCTGCAACAACGGGCCGTCGAACAGGTGTCGGCTCGGCTGGCCGCAGACACGGCAGGGCAGGTGCGCGCTGCTCATCGGGCGGTGGGCTCGCTGCGGCCAACTTGCGCCGACGCAGCGCGGCACATTGCGGCGACGACGCCATCGACATCGAGGTTGGCCGTCCAGCCCAGGCACTGATGCGCCAGCGCCGGGTCGGCGGCACCGTGGCGGATGTCAGAAGGCCGCAGCAAGCCCGGGTCGTGGTCCACATGCTGCTGCCAGTCGAGGCCGAAATGCTCGAAGGCCTTGGCGACGAAATAACGCAGCGAAACGGAGCGCCCGGTGGCGATGACCAGATCGATCGGCTGATCTTGTTGCAGCATGCGCCACATCGCGTCGACATACTCGGGGGCCCAGCCCCAGTCGCGATGGATATCCAGGTTGCCGAGTGTGAGCCTGTCGGGCGCACCGCTGGCGATTCGCGCGGCACAGCGAACGATCTTCTGGGTCACGAACCGCTCCATGCGCAGCGGCGATTCATGGTTGAAGAGGATGCCCGTGCAGGCGTGCATCCGGTAGGCCTCGCGATAGCTCGACACCAGGTTGTGGGCGCAGGCCTTGGCCACGGCGTAGGGGCTGCGCGGGCGAAACGGCGTTGTTTCCGATGCCGGCACCGGGCCGGTGTCGCCGAAGCATTCGCTCGATCCGGCGTTGTACAGGCGGGCGGTGCTGCCGAGGAATCGCAGCCCCTCGAGCAGGTTCAGCGTGCCGGTGCTGATGCTTTCCAGCGTCTCGACCGGCTGCTCGAACGACAAGCCGACCGAGCTTTGTCCGCCCAGGTTGTAAACCTCGTGCGGCGCCACGCGAGCCAGCACCTGTAGCACGCTGCGAAAGTCATTTAGCGCCATCGACGTGACCTCGACGCTGCGGCGGATGTCGAGCCGATCGAGGTTGATCATGCTGCTGATCTGCGCATCGCGCGAGGTACCGACCACGCGGTAGCCCTTGCCGAGCAGGTGGGCGGCCAGGTAGCTGCCATCCTGGCCGGAGATGCCGCAGATCAATGCGGTTTTGAGGGTGGCTGTCATTCGACCCAATGCTCGGCGATCCACAGCGCCGGCAGCATGCGGCGCCAATTGGCGTTGCGCTCACCGACCAGGGCGTCAGGCGGGTTGACGACGCCGTGGAAGATCAGGACGCGTGCGCCTTCGGGAATCGCTGGCGCGCGGAAATGGTTCAGCGGCCAGTGCGGCACGCAGTGGTACTTGTAGCTGCGGCACCAGTCGGCCGGCCAGTAGGCCAGCTTGCCCTGGCGGTGGATGAAGTCGGACAGGTAGGCCTGCTCGTGGCGGAAGTTGGCTCGCACCTGCTCGACATGACTGCGAAACCAGCTCAGCACATCGGCGTGCGCGCCCAGCTCGAAGCGGTAGACCGAGGAGTTGCCGGTGATGCGCCAGGGCCGCTTCCAGTCGTGGATGATCAGGAACTCGCCAGGCTGCTCGAAGGAGGGGGTGGTGTCATCGACGAGGCCGATATCGATGTCGCGGAACAGGGCCGTTCCCCGCAGGCCGTGCAGGTCGGCCTCGAAGCTGGTGAGTTTTTTCCAGCCGCGCTCGCGGATGCCTTCGGGCAGGGCCAGGTCGGGGATCGGCAGGCATTGCACTTCGGCGCGGATGCCGTCGCTTTGATCGGTCAGGCAGACAAAGCGGAACTCGCCGCGCAGGTGCCGGCGCACCATGGCGTACAGGCGGTTGATGTACTCGGGGCCGTACTTGCTGCCCCACTTCATGCACAGGATGGTGCGTTGGGGATTCACATGTCCTCCACTCGCTGCGCCGGGTAGCTGTCCCAGCTCAGGCAACCGGGGCATTGCCAGAAGTAGTGCTGGGCCTCGAAGCCGCACGCCGCGCAGCGGTAGCGCTGCAGCGGCTTGGCGGCGTGTTCGATGGCGGCGAGCACCGCTGCCTGCGCGTCGCTGGCGGGGGCGTCGCCGAGCACGGCGGCGGCGGCCGACAAGGTGGGTTGTTGCGCCAGGTGCGCGGCATGGCGTTGCTGCGCGCGGCCTGGGTCTGCGTCGAGGGTGTCGATGGCGCGAAGCAGGTCGAGCGAGGGTTGCTGTGTGTACAGCGCCTGCATCGCTGCAAGGGCGTCACCGGATTGGCCGACGGCAGCAGCGCTCTGGGCGTAGTCCTGCGCCACCAGGGTGAAGGCGCCGGGGTGGCGCTGGCGCAATTCACTCCATGCTGCCAGCGCTTCGGCGTGACGCCCGGCGCGCGCGTGATGCTGGCCGGCTTGGACCCAGGGCCGCGGCGAGCCGGGCGCGATCTCGCGCGCGCGCGCCAGCGCTGCTTCGGCCTCGCCGGTGTCGCCGCGTTCGTCGGCTTCGAGGGCCAGCTCGCACCAGTGGTGCCCGATGCGCGAGGCGAATGAGCCGGTGCCGGCGCCTTCGAGGCGGGTGGCGTCGTCGGCGGCGGCGCGCCAGTCGCGCGAGCGCTCGTGCAATTGCAGCAGGGCCAGCCGGGCTTCGGTGTCGAAGGGCGTGCCTTCGAGGGCGTGATAGGACTCCTCGGCACGGTCGAACAGGCCGGCCTTGAGGTAGTCCTGTGCCAGCGCGTACTGCGCGCGCTCGCGTTTGGTGGCCGAGAGGTCGGCGCGCTGCATCAGGTGCTGGTGCACGCGCACGGCGCGCTCGACCTCGCCGCGGCGGCGAAACAGGTTGCCCAGTGCGAAGTGCAGCTCGGTCGTGTCGGGGTCGCCCTGCACGGCTTCGATGAAGGCGTCGATGGCCTTGTCCTGCTGTTCGTTGAGCAGCAGGTTCAGGCCCTTGTAGTAGGCCTTGGGTGAGCTCTTCTGCTCGCGCTTCCACTGCCGCAGGTCGATGCGCGAGCCGATCCAGCCGAGTGCGAAGGCCACCGGCAGGGCCAGCAGCAGCCACCCCAGGTCGAAATCCATCACAGGCTCTCGCGCGGCGACACGGCGGCTTCGGCGCCGAAGGCCGAGGGCACCTGCGTCGATGGCGAGACGGTGGCTTGCACGCTGGGGGGCGGTGCGGCGAGCTGGGCCACGCGGCGATGCCGCCACCAGCTCGGCACCATGGCCAGCACGCCGACGGCGCAGCCGGCGGCAAACGAGGTGAGCACGATGATGACCATCGGCGCGTGCCACTCGAAGCCGAAGAACCAATGCACCGCCACCTCCTGCTGGTTGTTCAGCGCGAAGGCGAAGAGGGCAAAGAAGACGAAGGCTCGAACGAGCCAGGCGAAGGCACGCATTGGCGCGCGATTCTACGGGCCGCAGCGGCAATGACTGGCGCGCCGGCCGGAGCGCGCGAGGGCGATCAGAACCGGCGAACCGGCGCGGCCTCGCTCACCGGCACATTGGCATCGACGGCTTCGCGCAGGGCCTTGCCCGGCTTGAAGTGCGGCACCAGCTTTTCGGGGATCGTGACCTGCTCGCCGCTGCGCGGGTTGCGGCCCACGCGCGGCGGCCGGCGGTTGATGGAGAAGCTGCCGAAGCCGCGGATCTCGATGCGGTGCCCGCGCGCCAGGGCGTCGGACATCGCATCGAGCTTGGTCTTGACTGCGAATTCGGTGTCGCGGTTGGTGAGCTGGCTGAATCGTTCAGCCAGCGCCGCCACCAGATCGGATCGGGTCATGACCTGCCGCCAAGGATCAGCCGTTGTCCTTGGTGTCCATCTTGGCGCGCAGCAGCGCCCCCAGGCTGGTGGTGCCGGCGTTTTCGCGCTCGCTGGTCTGCGACAGGCGCTGCATGGCTTCCTGCTGTTCGACGTTGTCCTTGGCCTTGATCGACAACTGGATCGAACGCGTCTTGCGGTCGACGTTGATGATCATGGCTTCGACGTCTTCGCCTTCCTTGAGCACATTGCGCGCGTCTTCGACGCGGTCGCGGCTGATCTCGGAAGCGCGCAGGTAGCCGGTGATGTCCTCGGTCAACTGGATCTCGGCGCCACGCGCATCGACCGTCTTGACCTTGCCGTTGACCAGGGCACCGCGGTCATTGAGCGTGGTGTAGGTGGCAAACGGGTCGCCATCCAATTGCTTGATGCCCAGGCTGATGCGCTCGCGCTCGACGTCCACCGCCAGCACCAGGGCCTCGACTTCCTGGCCCTTCTTGTAGTTGCGCACCGCGGCCTCGCCCGGCTCGTGCCAGGACAAGTCGGACAGGTGCACCAGGCCGTCGATGCCGGCCGAGAGGCCGACGAAGACGCCGAAGTCGGTGATCGACTTGACGGGGCCCTTGACCTTGTCGCCGCGCTTGACGGTGGCGCTGAACTCTTCCCAGGGGTTGGCCTTGCACTGCTTCATGCCCAGGCTGATGCGGCGCTTGTCTTCGTCGATCTCCAACACCATGACTTCGACTTCATCGCCCAGGGCCACGATTTTCGACGGCGAGACGTTCTTGTTGGTCCAGTCCATTTCGGAGACGTGCACCAGGCCTTCGATGCCCGGCTCGAT
>JANOKY010000246.1:0-4187 GCA_031419635.1 Burkholderiales bacterium
GAGCACGGCCAGGATGTCGGTCATCAGGGCGCTGGCGCCGAGGCGAAAATTCTGCGGCGTGACACGGCCCAGCGCGGCGCGGGTCAGATCGATGTAGAGCTTGGCATCGGCGACGCTGCGGATGCCACCCGAGGCCTTGAACCCCACCGTGGCGTGGCGCGCGTGCGCAGTGATCGCGGCCAGCATCGTGCGCGCCGCCGCGGGCGTGGCCGAGACCGGCGTCTTGCCAGTGCTGGTCTTGAGAAAGTCCACGCCTTCATCGAGTGCCATCGTGCTGGCACTCGCGATCAAGGCGTCGCTGCGCAACTCGCCCGATTCGAGGATCAGCTTCAAGGTCAGCAAAGGATGGGCGCTGCGCACTGCTGCCACCAGCACCGCGCAGGCTGCATGCTCACCAGCCGCCCAGGCGCGCCAGGGCAGCACCAGGTCGATCTCATCGCCGCCGTCAACGGCGATGGCCGCGGCATCGGCCAGCGCCGCATCGACATCGAGGGCACCCTGCGGGAAGTTGGCGACAGCGGCCACGCGCACGGCCGGCGGCAGTGCCGCGCGCGCCTGCGCCACGAAGCGCGGCCAGACGCAGACGGCGGCCACATGGCCATGCGGGCTGACGGCTCGCGCACACAAGGCCTCAACCACATGCACATCGTCGCTGTCGTTCAGGCTGGTCAGGTCCAGGCAAGCCAAGGCCACGCGCGCGCTGTCATGCAGGCTCTCTGCCATCGCTCAGACTCCCGCGGCCAGCGCCGGCAACAGCGCCTCGACAAATCGCACCGCCTCGGCGCCGCCCTGCTGCGCCACGGCCAGCGTGTGTTCGTGCGACAGCGGCTGCTCGTCCAGGCCGCAGCCCAGGTTCGTGAGCAGGGACAAGGCCAGCACGCGCAGGCCGGCGTGGCGCGCGAGGATGGTCTCGGGCACGGTGCTCATGCCCACGGCCTGCGCCCCGAGCAGGCGCAGCATGCGAATCTCGGCCGGGGTTTCGAACTGCGGGCCGAGCATCCAGGCGTACACGCCCTCGTGCAGCGTCATGCCGCGGTCCTCAGCCATGCGGCGGGCAAGCACCCGCAAGGCCGGGTCGTAGGCGTTGCGCAGATCGACAAATCGCTCGGCCCCGCCCTCGCCCAGCAGCGGCGTGCGCTGAACCATGTTGAGGTGGTCGGCGAGCAGCATCAGCGAGCCGGGCCGCATCACCAGGTCGAGACTGCCCGCGGCATTGGTCAGCACCAGGGCGCGAACCCCGAGCCGCGCCAGCGTGCGCACCGCCCCCTTCATCGCATCGGCCTGCCCAGTCTCGTAGGTGTGCTGCCGCCCCGACAACACCGCCACCTCGACGCCACCGATCGCGCCCAGCCGCAAGCTGCCGGCGTGCCCGGCCACACCCACCAGCGGAAACGCCGGCAGATCGCGGTAAGCGATGTCGACACCGCCCTGCACCCGATCGGCCACGCCCTGCCAGCCCGAGCCGAGCACGATGGCAATGGCCGGCCGGCGCGCACCCGCCATCGAAGCGATGTGCGCAGCCGAGAGCTCGATTGCGTCGCTCATGTCATGGACTCCACCGCGCAACTGACCAACCGCGACGCATGAAACGCTCGCACACCGCGGGTGTTTGCTTTCGGCCCACAGGCGAACTTCACGGTCCGCAATGAACCGTTCGGGCTGAGGTATCGAAGCCCCGTCTTGTCACCGTTCGGGCTGAGCCTGTCGAAGCCCATGGTGTGTGGCACGAAGGCTTCGATAAGGTCAGCATGGCCCTTCGACAAGCTCAGGGCGAACGGGGGTGGGGAGCCGACCGTCGTGAACAGCCCCAACGGGCCGACAACAGCCACTTGATATGCCGTGGGTTTCACGCCAGTTGCTCCGGGCCGAAACTCGCGGGCAGCAACTCACCGAGCGTGAAGCGACCACGCAAGGCCGTCATGTCGCCCACCAGCACAGGCACGTCGTCGCCACCGAACTCGCGCAGCTTTTGTCGGCAACCACCACAAGGGGTGACCATGGTGGAACCTGCACCGACGACAGCCACCGCAGTGATGCGCCGGCCGCCGGCCAGCACCAGGTGGCCGAGCGCGACGGCTTCGGCGCACAGCCCCTGCGGGTAGGCGGCGTTCTCGACGTTGCAGCCGGCGTGGATGCGGCCCTGCTCGTCTTGCAGCGCGGCGCCGACGCTGAATTTCGAGTACGGCGCGTAGGCATAAGCCCGCGCTGCGCGGGCGGCTTCGAGCAGGTCATCGAGGTTCAATCAACGCTCCTTCACATACGGCTGGCCGAGCGCCTTGGGCGCGTGGGCGTGGCCGATGAAGCCAGCCAGCAGCACAACCGTCAACACGTAGGGTAACGCCTGGATCGCCTGCACCGGCACCGCGCTGCCGCCGAGAAAATCCGGCAAGACGGCGCCCTGCAGGCGGATGGCGACGGCATCGAGAAAGCCGAACAGCAGGCAGGCCAGCAGCGCACCGACCGGATGCCACTTGCCGAAAATCATCGCCGCGATGGCCATGTAGCCGCGGCCGGCGGTCATGTTCGGGATGAACTGCGGGTTCTGTGCCAGCACCAGGTAGCAACCGGCCAGCGCGGCGAGCACGCCATTGCCGGCCAGGGCCAGGTAGCGCAAGCCGAGCACCGACACGCCAGCGGCGTCGACCATCGCCGGGTTTTCGCCGGCCGCGCGCAGGCGCAGCCCGGTGCGGGTGCGGTAGAGCAGCCACCAGACCACGCCGACCAAGGCGATCGCGGCATAGACCATCACGCTGTGGCCGAGCAGGCCGATGCCGATGATGGAGCCGAGCATCGGCACGCCGCGCAGCGCTTCGGCCGCGCCGGTGAACCACAAATCCAGCCGCACGTTGTCGGGCAACGGCGGCGTTTGCCCGCCCTGGTGGAACCAGGCGATGCCGAGCACCACGGTGAGGCCGGCGGCGGTCATCGTGATCGCCATGCCCATCACCACCTGGTCGCCGCGGTGGCTCACACACGCAAAGCCATGCAGCATCGACAGCGCCAGGCCGACCGCTATCGCGCCGAGCATCGCCAAGGCCAGCGAGCCGGTCGCGGCGCCGACGCTGGCCGCGGCGAACGCGGTGGCGAGCATCTTGCCTTCGAGGCCGAGGTCGATGACCCCGGCGCGCTCCGACAGCGTGCTGGCCAGTGCGCACAGGATCAGAGGCGTGGCCACGCGCAGCGTCGACGCGATCAGGCTGCCGATCAGCAGTTCATCCATGCGCGGCTTCCGCCACCGGCATCCGCTGCCAGCGCTGGTAGGCCCGCGCCAGCCAGGGTGCGGCCACCTGCGACATCGCGCCAGCAAAGAGCACGATCAGGCCCTGCAGCGTGAACACCATGTCGCGCGAGAAACCCTGGATCTCGAACGCCAATTCGGCCCCACCCTGGTACAGCGCGCCGAACAGCAGCGCGGCCAGCGCGATGCCCAGCGGGTGGTTGCGCCCGATCAACGACACGGCGATGCCGGTGAAGCCGGCGCCAGCCACGAAGTCGGCCATCAGGCGGTTGTGCACCCCGGCGATCTCGTTGATGCCGACCAGCGCCGCCAGCGCCCCCGACAGCGCCATCGCGCGCACGATCTGCGCGCGCGGGCTGATGCCGGCGTAGGCGGCGGCGTCGGGCGCGTGGCCGACGGTGCGCAGCGCGTAGCCGGGCTGGGTGCGCCACAGCAGCAGGTAGACCGCGGCGGCGGCAGCGGCGGCCAGCAGCACGCTGAAGTTCAGCGGCGTGCGCGGCCAGTCAATGCCGATCCAGCCCAGCATTTCGTGCATGCCCGGCAGCAACGCGGCCGGGCCGAAGGCGCGGCTCTCGGGCGTCATATTGCCCGGCTCCTTGAGCGTATTGACCAGCAGGTAGATCAGCAGCGCCGAGGCGATGAAATTGAACATGATCGTGGTGATCACGATGTGGCTGCCGCGCCAGGCCTGCAAGGCCCCCGGCACCGCCGCCCAGACCATGCCGAAGGCCATGGCCACCAATACCATCAGCGGCAGCAACAGCCAGGGCGGCAAGGTCTGGCCGAAGGCCAGTGCCACCAGGCCGGTGCCCAGCCCGCCCATCATCGCCTGGCCCTCGCCGCCGATGTTGAACAGGCCGGCGTGGAAAGCCACTGCCACCGCCAGGCCGGTGAAGACGAAGGTGGTGGTGTAGTACAGCGTGTAGCCGATGCCGGCGCGGCTGCCGAA